>JAHILS010000020.1 GCA_018896835.1 Patescibacteria group bacterium
GAAGACCCCTCGGATGCCTCGGGATGAGAAAAGGAGGCGGGCCACTTAGCCACAATAATCATACCGCGATCAAATTGTTTATAAAGTTCTTCGGTTACAAACGGCATAAGCGGATGCCAAAGCTTCAAAATCCCTTCCAGCACATAAAGCAAAATCTCGTCAGTTGGGCCATCACCCTGCTTCTTCTGCACCTTGGCAATTTCCAAATACCAATCTGCAAACTCTCCCCAAGTAAAATCTCGCAACAGCTCTCCTAATAGTGAATACTCATATTTTTCATAATGAGCCGTGGCCCGAGCCACAACGTCAGCATAGCGAGCTAAAATCCACTTATCAGCCAAAGTCTTTGGCTCTGGAACTTGATCTATTAATCGAATTTGATCAACACTCATGAAAACAAAACGAGAAATATTCCAGAGCTTGTTAGTAAAATTTCGATAGCTGGCAATCTTATCGTCCGAAAGTTTTGTGTCTGTACCTGGGGTCTGGCCGATCATCATTGCTAAACGCAATGCATCTGCCCCATATTCTTTGATAGCATCAAGCGGATCTACAGCATTTTCTAGCGATTTACTCATCTTGCGTCCTTGTTCATCACGAACAAGTCCATGGAAATAAACAGTCTTAAATGGGATCTCACCAAGAAAATACGTTGACATTAAAATCATGCGCGTCACCCAAAGTTGCAAAATATCATAACCTGTTTCCATTACACTATTTGGATGATAAATCCTCAAATCTTCCGAGTTCATATCTGGCCAACCAAGAATCGAGAATGTCCAAAGCCCTGCCGAGAACCAAGTATCAAGCGTGTCAGGATCTTGTTTCCAACCCTCACCATCTGGCGCATCAACTCCAACATAGATTTCTTCACCCTTATACCAAACCGGGATTTGATGCCCAAACCAAATCTGTCGACTAATACACCAGTCACGCAAATTCTCAACCCAATTAAGATAAACTTTTGTAATGCGATGGGGAAGAATATCAATCTGGCCGTTCTCTACAACATGCTTCATGAGCATTTTAAGTGTAACAATTTGTCCGTCCTCGACACCCTTGATGGGATTATGTTCTGATTGATTGAAAGTAAATTCCTTGCTGACATCTATAAACCACTGCTTTGATGGAATAGGTTCGATCGTCGTACCACAACGATAGCAAGCAGAAAGATTATGCTTGTAATTCTCTTCAATGTGATCGATGAGTCCCATTTTTTCCATGTCCGCCACGATCGCTTTACGAGCCTCGAGTGTGGTCATACCAGCATACTTGCCACAATTTTCCATCATGCGCCCATCTTCATCAATGATCTGCTTCATACCAATACCATGTCGCTGGGCAATTTCATTATCAACAAAACTATGGGCTGGAGTAACTTTAACCGCACCAGTTCCAAATTCAGGATCAACAGAGTAATCAGCCACGACAGTTATTTCAAATTCTCCCAGAACTCCTGGAATCATGAATTTTTTACCAACCATTTCTTTATATCGCTCATCATTTGGATGAACTGCAACGGCGGTGTCGCCAAGTTTTGTTTCTGGACGAGCAGTAACTAGAACAAAAGGACCGTACTTAATCCAATAAAATTGACCATTCTCTTCCTTATACTCAACCTCATCGTCAGCTAAAGTGGAATGACATCGTGGACACCAATTAACAACTCTGTGTCCTTGATAAATCAAGCCATCATCGTACATGCGTTTAAATGCAGTTTTAACTGCAAAGTTTCGTTTCTCATCAATCGTATAAGCTTCACGAGTCCAGTCAATTGAAACACCCATTTTCTTCATCTGATTTACAATCGTGTCATGACTCTTATTTGCAAAATCATGGACTCGCTCCAGAAACTTCTCACGTCCAAGATCATACCGAGTCTTTCCTTCTTCCTTCATCAGAATCTTCTCAACCTTCGAGTTAGTCGCAATCGCGGCATGATCTGTTCCTGGAACCCAAAGCGCTCGCTTTCCGCTCATACGAGCATAGCGAATCATTGTATCCTGGATTGCCAACATCACCGCATGACCTGTGTGTAAAGTTCCTGTCACGTTTGGTGGTGGTAGTGAGATACAATAACTTTCCTTGCGCTCATCCAGATTTGGTAGGTTTTCAGGAGTAAAAAACCCACTTTTTATCCAAGCTGAATAAATAGCATCCTCGACAATAGTTGAGTCGTAGGCCTTTGGGAGTTGTAAATCATCAGGCATATATAACAGTAGTTTAGCGAAAAAGGCGCGTTTGGGCAATGAAGTGTTATTGACACTTATTAATCCGCGTTATACTATCCTCCCTTGCCCTAAAGGGGAACCATGCAAATAGTTGGAGGAGAGAAACACATCTTTTAATAAATTCCATGGCGTATAGCACTCATGAACAATTCTTTACCATGCTAGAACGGTCAACAAAACCGGTCATCCTTCTTAGCCATGGAGCTAATGCTGATGATTTTGCCTCAGCTTTTGGCGTTTGTGCGCTATTACAAAAATTAGAAAAATCAGTCGAGATTGTCAGCCCGGGAGGCAACGTACCCAAATCTCTTTCTTTTATAAAGTCGCCAGTACAAATTCAGGGGGATATCCAGAACATTCGTAAACTTACTCTACGAATTAATGCAAAAAATGCCAAAGTCGATGAGCTTTCATACAACATGGAGGGTGAGGAATTGCATATCCACATTTTGCCAAAGTCAGGAACATGGACATCAAGCGATGTGCATATTGATACTCATGGATACAAGCACGATTTGATAATCACCATCGGAGCAGTCGATTTGGAAACTTTTGGACAATTATACGAACTTTACGGAGACTTCTTTCATCAAACACCGATCATTAACATTGATCACAATAGTGCTAACGAACATTTTGGTCAGGTAAATCTGGTAGACATGAGTGCTGTCTCGTGCTCTGAGATTTGCTATGACACTTTCATGCGTATCGACGAAGCCTTGGTAGACTCTGAGATCGCGACTCTGTTTTTGACCGGTATGATCTATAAGACCCGAAGCTTTAAAACAGAAAACGTCACTCCCAGAACACTCAAACTTGCCGGCGACTTGATATCAAAAGGCGCCCGTCGCGATGAAATTGTGCAAAAACTTTACAAGACTCGTAGCGTTGAAACATTGCGCTTATGGGGACGCGCGCTGGCCAGACTTAAGTCTGACGATCAACATCACATTGTCTGGACCATGCTCACGCAAAGAGATTTCATCAATGCCGGGGCTGACTCTACTGCACTGGAAAGTATTATCGATGAACTCTTAATGAGTGCTCCTGAGGCGCAAGTTGCATCTATTTTATACGAACATCCTGACGGCTATACTTCATCAATCCTGCACGCTCGCCGACCATACGACGCCCTTATGCTCGGTGCCCCATTCCGCGCCGCAGGTACTCGAGAAGAGGCTAAGCTCCAAATTCGACAAAATGACATTGTAAAAGCCGAACGCGATCTGATTACCCATTTGCAAAAAACAATAGCAAAACTCCCGGCTTAGGCCGAGAGTCTCTTTTATTCAACCACTCAACATAAATTATAACAGCTCAACAATCCCCCAGAACCCGGTCCTGGGGATTTGTTATTTCATTGACTTTCTCTCATTTTTGACATACAACTTTCATGCGTTCACGCCGACTGAAGGCGTGCGTAAACACAGGAGCAGATATGTAAC
>JAHILS010000021.1 GCA_018896835.1 Patescibacteria group bacterium
AATTCTTCTGCTTCACGTTGAGCTATGCTTAGTGCATGGTCTCGACTTTCCTTTAACTGTCGAACTTCTTCAAAAGATTGCTCGGTGACATTTGTTATTTTAACCTCAGATTCCCCGCGTGTTTCAATAACAGGGACTGGAGCCTCTTTATTGGATTGTAGTGTTCCGTCTAGTGCCATAGATATATTTTATAGTTCAAAAATAGCAGATTTTTGCGGTTTTGTCAATCTAACCACAGGCTAACCACAGGCTTTAGTATAACAAAAATGCTTGAATTTGATACAATGGGGCAGTGACTAAAGAACAGGCAAAAAAACGAATAGATAAGCTTAAGGAAGTGATTTCTTATCATCGCTATCTTTATCATGTTTTAGATACCCAAGAGATTTCAGATTCTGCGCTCGATTCGTTAAAGCATGAATTAAAGTTACTTGAAGATGATTATCCAGAATTTATAACTCAAGATTCGCCAACTCAAAGAGTTGGCGGGGAAGCGCTGGAGAAATTTGAAAAAGTGAAACACAAAGAACGGATGCTATCAATGGAAGACGTGTTTTCACAGGAAGAATTTGAAAAATGGGTTGACAGGTTGAAAAGATATTCAGGAAAAAAATCACCAGAATTTTATGTGATGACAAAAATAGATGGACTAGCAGTATCGCTAATTTATGAAAATGGATTATTTATTAAAGCTGCAACACGGGGGGATGGATACATTGGTGAAGATATTACTTTAAACGCAAAAACAATTGAATCAATTCCTTTAAAGCTCAGAAAGCCAAACGAAAGAGAGATTAGGCAAATAAAAAAAGAATTTTCTTGTGCGAAAGATTTAATCGAAAGGCTTGAGTTGCTGACTGGCAGAATAGAAGTTCGTGGCGAGATTTATATTACCAAGCATGACTTTAATCGCCTCAATACTTCACTTAAAAAGAAGGGTGAAAAGGAATATGCTAATCCGAGGAATTTGGCAGCCGGAAGCGTCCGGCAACTTGACCCACGCATAACAGCAAAAAGACCGCTAAAATTTAGAGCCTGGCACATCGCTGATATTGGTCAAAAAACTCAGGCAGAGTCCATGTCTGTTTTGCAACTACTTGGATTTAAGGCCTCGGAAGGTTCGCAAGCAAGTACAATCCATGAAGTGAAACTTGCTTTTGATCGCATGAAGCGCCAGCGTGAAAAAATAGAATATTGGATAGATGGACTGGTTGTTCGAGTTGATCAACTAAGTTTATTTTCTGATCTTGGTGTAGTGGGCAAAACTCCGCGCGGAATAGTTGCCTGGAAGTTTCCACCAGAAGAATCAACCACGCAAGTAAAAGATGTGCAGTGGTTTGTGGGCAGGACGGGAAAATTAACTCCGGTAGCAGTGGTTGAACCAACGTTTATTGCTGGCACAACCGTGACACATGCTACACTTCATAACGCTGACGAAATTCGCAGGCTGGGAATAAAGATCGGGGACACGGTCATTCTTACAAAAGCTGGCGACATAATTCCTAAAATTACGTTAGTGTTAAAGAACATGCGAACAGGATCGGAGAAGTCAATTCGCGTTCCAAAGCTTTGTCCAATCTGCGGATCTGATGTTATTCAGAAAAAGAATGCGGTTGATTATATTTGTACTAATAAGAAGTGCTATTCAATGGAGCGGGAGCGGATTTTACACGCTGTTCGAGCTTTTGACATTGAAGGGCTGGGTATGAAAACGATTGAAAGATTCATTCAGGCTGGAATATTATCCAGCCCGGCCGATATATTTAGATTACAAGTTGATCAAATCAATGGTCTGGAAGGATTTGGTGAGGTTTCGGCAAATAATATAGTTGACGAAATTAAAGAAAAAAAGAAAATCAGTTTGGCTGGATTTTTACGGGCATTGAGTATTGAGCACGTCGGCGAAACAACTTCTGATGCATTAGCTAACCATTTTGGATCATTAAAGAAAATTCAAAATGCTTCAGTAGACGAATTAAGAAATGTGGAAGACATTGGCGAGGTTGTTGCCAGATCAGTTTTTAGATTTTTTAAGGATAACGAACAGAGTAAGACGATTGAAGATTATTTTTCAGCTGGTGTTGAGATATTAAAGGCAAAAATTGTAAAACAAACTCTAGCTGGTAAATCATTTGTTCTGACTGGATCGCTAGAAAAGATTTCACGAGACGAAGCAAAAGAGACTATCAAAAAACTTGGTGGAAAAGTTATGTCGTCAGTTGGAAAAAAAACTAATTTTGTAGTCGTGGGCGCAGAGCCAGGCTCAAAATATGATAAAGCAAAGGAATTAGGAGTACGGATCTTGTCGGAAAAAGAGTTTTTGAGTATGTTATCCAAATAAATATCAATTATGGGAAATATCGAATTTAATGTTGATTCAGTTGCTAAGCTCGCTATGCTTGACTTAACTGATGAGGAGCGAGCAATGTTTGCACAGCAATTGCCGTCAATCATGGCCTATGTCAGCAAACTTCATGAGGTTGATACTTCAAAAGTTGATTCTTCAGCGTATCTTACAGATTTAAAAAATGTGATGCGTGAAGATGTTGCGATAGATTTATCTGAAGACTTACGAGCGGATTTAATTAAGGCTTTTCCAAGTGAAAAAGGTGGCGCCCTCGAAGTACCAGCAATATTTGAATAATATGGAATACAAAACAGCGATAGATATAAGAAAAGCTATTGAGGCCAAGGAAATTACCGCAGTTGCGGTTCTTGAGCATTATTTAAATCAGATTAAAGAAAAAGACAATGAGGTTGGTGCGTTTTTAGAAGTGTTCGAAGATGAGGCGCGAAAGCAGGCAGAACATATCGACGAAATGGTAGCCAACGGTCAATCACTTCCGCGCATGGCCGGAGTGCCAATCGCTATTAAAGATAACATGCTTTACAAGGGTAAGGTTGCTAGCGCTGGCTCGCAGATTTTAGAAAAATATGTTTCTGCGTATGACTCAACAGTCGTGAAGCGATTAAAAGAAGCCGGCGCTGTCATAGTTGGCAGAACAAACATGGATGAGTTTGCCATGGGATCGTCCACTGAAACCTCGGCCTGGAAGGTTACTAAAAACCCAGTTGACATCACAAAAGTTCCAGGTGGATCGTCGGGTGGGTCAGCGGCAGCGGTTGCCAGTGGCATGGTGCCAGTTGCGCTTGGGTCAGACACAGGTGGATCAATCCGTCAGCCAGCCTCGCTTTGTGGAGTTGTTGGTATGAAGCCAAGCTATGGCCGAGTATCTCGTTTTGGTTTAATTGCTCTTGGTTCAAGTCTTGACCAAATCGGTCCGTTTGCCACAACAGCGAAGGACACTGCGCTTGTGCTAGAAGTCATTGAAGGAATTGATGAACACGATGCCACAACAGTGGAACTTGCCGAAACTACAGCTCCCGAGATTGTAGAGTCTGACTTTAAGGGCATGAAGTTTGGTGTGCCAAAAGAGTACTTTGTTGACGAAATGGATTCTGGCGTCAAAGAAGCGATAGAAAAAGCAATTGAGCTTATCAAAAATAATGGCGGTGAAATTAAAGAAGTGAGTCTGCCGTTAACTGAGTATGCACTGCCTGCTTATTATATAATTCAGCCAGCCGAGGCTAGCTCAAACCTTGGGCGATTTGATGGAATGCGTTATGGTAGCAGGGGACTGAGTGACAACTTAAAGGAAAGTTATTTAATGGCCAGAGGCACTGGTTTCGGCAAGGAAGTAAAAAGACGGATTATGGTTGGTGCTTATGTTCTTTCCGCTGGATATTACGACGCCTATTATAAAAAAGCACTCCAAGTCAGGCAGATGATTGCCAGGGACTTTGAGCGAGTGTTTAATGAGGTCGATGTGATAATTAGTCCAACTTCTCCGTGTACAGCCTGGGGACTTGGGGATAAGTTTGATGACCCGATTGCCATGTATTTGGCTGACATTTTTACTGTATCGGCTAATATTGCTGGAATTCCAGGAATATCCGTGCCGTGTGGCACAGCTAACGGGTTGCCTGTGGGGTTACAGTTTTTGGCAGGATCATTCCAGGATGGTAAAATCATTCATGCAGCGAACGCCTTTGAGGCATTAACTAAATAATTAATTTAATTAAATTATGAGTGATAATAATGGTTTCTTTGATGCAAATCCAAAAATGCTCTTTGTTTTTGGACTTGTCTGCGGAATTGCAATAACAATGGTTTTAGGATGGGCATTGCCAAACTTTAGTAATACAGCTCCGTCAGGCGCAGATCAGGACGTTGTGATAGACGCGACTGATACTCAACCAGAATTGGTTTTGGCAGCAGTTACTGACACAGATCATATTCGAGGAGACATCAGCCAGGCAAAAGTAGTTTTGATCGAATACTCAGACTTTGAATGTCCATATTGCGGACGACACAATCCAACAATGATTGATTTATACGATCAGTATGGAACAGATATTGCCTGGGTATATCGACATTTGCCATTAACCTCAATTCATCCTGATGCGGTGCCATCAGCCCTTGCTTCTGAGTGCGCTGGCGAACAAGGAAAATTCTGGGAGTTTGCTGATGAGCTTTATGCAAATCAAGACTCGCTTGGCGACGATTATTACACCCAGTTGGCAACTGACCTAGGCTTGGACGTAGACCAGTTTACAAGCTGTTACACTAGCCAGAAGTATCTTTCCAAGGTAGAGGCTGATATGCAAAGCGGTGAGAACGCTGGCGTAACAGGCACACCGGCCACATTTGTAAACGGAACACTAGTAGCTGGCGCATATCCACTCGAAACTTTCACAGGAATGATTGACGAAATCCTGGCGCAATAAAGATTAGTGTCCTTTCCCCATCCCGACGATGCGTAGAGGCCAGGCGAAGCCTGGTCCGGCTCCGCCGGAGATCTTCTCGAACTCGATCGAAGCTAGAAGACTTCTCCCTTTGGTCGAAGTGGGTAATAATCACCTCATCCGACATCCATTCCTCGTCCCGTGATCCTTCCCTTATTCTGCGTTCCTTTCCCCATCCCGACGACAGGAGGGATCTTCTCACAATCGATTAAAGCTAGAAGACTTCTCCCTTTGGTCGAAGTGGGAGATGGTTAGATAAACAACACAAAAAAACCCGCTGAAATAGCGGGTTTTTGGTATGTCGCTATCACTGTGGGTGAAGTGCTTTTTACTTATTTTTTTTTGCCTCGTAATTTATCCACCCCGCTATTCGCATTAGTTCTTTTTGGACAGTGGGTGAGTCGTACTCGCCGTTATGCATGTGATTGCTGCCATAGCCGGGTTTTTTCTGATCCAGGTGAAGGTCAAAGATTACTTTTTCTTTGGTGCTTGATAAATAAAGATGAAACCGCGGGTAAAATCCAGCTGTAGGGCGGAGTACAAAACTTTCTTGTTTGGTACGTGGATCAACAAAAGGCGAGTACCCGGCCCTGCGCAGTGCTCCGAGTGGATTTGGGACCTGGTCGTGCGTATAGCTCATCTTCATACAGACTTTGTACTTTTAAGATTTACACTTTGAAACTGATAGCTTGATGGGCTATAAAGGTGTGATACTTTTGATTTTTCTAGACTTGAGGTTTTAACTTGTCGAAAGTGTGAGTGAATAAGGTTAATGCATTGTTCGGAGACTCCAACTGGCAATAGCTCGGCATTGATTATGTAGTCTGCATATTGTTTGCCAGGGGCTATAAACATTCTAGCCGCTGGAATCATGATTTTATAAAGATAATCATCTTCCACCCAAGGTTGACGCATTCTTCGGCGTTTAATTTGGCTGTCTTCGGACAAGTCAAAGTAAAGCTTAAGATCAATCAGGTCGCGAAGTTCTGGATTAACAAGAGTCATGAACCCGTCAAAAAGCATGACTTCGGCTGGCAACACACACTTTTCCCCAACGCACTTGTCGTCCTTCCTGGAATAATGAGGAACCATGGCATGCTTGCCGTCTTTTAAGTCCTTAAGTGCCTGAACCATAATGTCCCACTTAAGACTGTCGGGGTGGTCCCAGTTAATGCATCCGTCGATTACTGGTACATCGTCCTTGTCCTTAAAAAAATCATCAAGCTTCAAACGCGAAACGTTTGAATATCTTGATTGCAAAATACGGCAGAAAAGTGATTTTCCGGCACCCGACGGCCCCGCAACTGCGATTATATAAGGTTTCATAAATCTATTTTTTCAAAAGTAGCAAAATAAGTCCAAACAAAGGCTTGAATATCAGTCACGGCTTTCATGAAAGTATTGTAATTGTGGCTGATATTTTTTTTATTAATCGTAAACCCCTTGGTTATATGATCATGTAAGATCTTTGTTGACCATCTACGAAACTCGATCGCTCGTTTAGAATTTGTTCTATAACCCACAGCTAGCATTATATCTAACGAGTAAAGTGCAACTGGCTTGTCTGAATTTGCAATGTGCATTTTTTGCACATTGCTTTTTTCATTAACCTCCTTATTACTAAGTATATTTTTTATATGTTTTGTGACTACAGATCTCTCAACTCCAAAAATATCAGCGATTTGGGCTTGCGTTGCCCAGAACGTTTCTTTTTCTAAATCACCACGTAGCTCAATTGCTCCAGTTTTTGCCTGGTAAACAACTATTTTATTTTCGTTAGCTTTTTTTGATTTTGGCATAATATAATTGAATTATACCACGGGCTTGAATAATGATTTTAAAAACTGTACTATTCGATCGAAACGGAGAGGTCGCATAGTGGCCTAGTGCGCACGCTTGGAAAGCGTGTATACCGAAAGGTATCGAGGGTTCGAATCCCTCCCTCTCCGCCAGAGTGATTAGTCAACAAATATAGCTAAATACCAGTAGACGCTGGGTTGGAAATAGAACTTATTAAGTTCTATTTTTGGTTAAAACAACGTAATTCTGGTAAACTTACAAAGACTTATCAAGTTTTTAGCTTCAATTGATAAAGGAAAAAATAGCGAACAGCTCGGAGTTTAGATAGATGATTTAATAAAATTAACCATGAAAGGAATAATTTACATAATGACGACCGCTGTTTCTGGTCTGATTAAAATAGGTCAGACTGGCACTGATAATTATCAGGAACGAATGCGTTTTCTTGAGGCGAATGGTTACTATAATGTATCTGGCTTAAAAAGATTTTTTGCAATTGAGCTTGAAGATTACAAAGATAAAGAAAATTTATTAAAAGAAATTTTTAATAAGCATCGTGTCGGGGATAGTGAACTCTTTGCTCTTGATTATGATTTGGTACGACAGCTTTTATTGTCATTTGATGGCAAGGTGATTTATCCCAAAGATGTGAATAAAGAAAAGGAATTTGACAAGGTTTCAAAAGCCAGAGAGCAAGGAGCAAGATTTAGTTTTTATAAAAAAGGGATTAAGGATGGAGAAGAAATTGTTTTTATAGCTGACAAGGAAATTACCGCAAAAGTTGTTGGCGAGCGCGAAGTAGAATATGGCGAACAAATTTGGAAACTCGCACCGCTAACATACAAAATTTATGAACAAAAGGGTGGACTAAATGATAGTGGCGCATATCAAGGCGCGGCTTATTGGCAATATCAAGACAGAAGGCTACGAGATTTGCCTGATATTAATTAAATAAGACTATGGCTCAAAACCAAACTATTACCAAAATAGCGATATTTCAGAAGAAGGAAGTTCGTAAAATTCTTCATAAAAATGAGTGGTGGTTTTCCATTGTCGATATTATTGAAGTATTAACGGATACTCTACGACCACGAAAATATTGGAGTGATTTGAAGAGGAAGCTTATAAAAGAGGGTTATTCCGAAGTGTCCGATAATATCGGACAGTTGAAAATAACCTCTTCTGACGGTAAAAAACGAGAAACTGACTGCGCCAACACCGAGACGGTTTTTCGTATTATTCAAGCTATTTCATCGCCAAAAGCTGAACCCTTCAAACGCTGGTTGGCGCGGGTTGGTTATGAACGAATTGAAGAGATAGAAAACCCAGAACTTGCTACAAAAAGAACTCGTGCTTTGTATAAAGCCAAAGGATATTCGGATGCATGGATTGAGAAGCGAATGCGTGGAATTGAAGCACGCGAGACACTCACTGATGAATGGAGGAAGCGCGGAGTAAAAGAAGGGCAAGAATATGCGATCCTTACAGCTGAAATCTCAAAAGCGACATTCGGGATGACTCCCGGTCAATATCAAAAACTCAAAGGTCTGAAACGGGAAAATTTACGAGACCATATGAATGACCTCGAACTAATTTTTGCTATGCTTGGTGAAGCATCAACTACTGAAATCGCTCGTAATAAGAATACGAAAGGATTCTTAGAAAATAAAATCGCCGCGAAAGAAGGAGGCAGCATTGCAGGAGAAGCACGCAAAAAACTTGAATTAAAGAGTGGTAAGAAAGTGCCCACTAGCGAAAACTATTTACCAGAACCAAAAAAGGGACGCAAGCTAAAATCAGAAAACACATGAAGCTGACTTTTGATGAAAACTTAATAGTGAACTACTACAGTGCTTCTCAAGAAATTAGAGTTTTTAGTGAGGATTGTGTTCAGAGCTTAGACAGATAACTTAACAAAATAAATTATGGCAAATTCTAAAGAAGCAAAGGCACGAATAAAAATAAACAAACTCCTTGAACAAGCGGGCTGGAGATTTTTTGACCTGCCTGTCGGCGAGGCAGGTAACGAAACAGGACAAGCAAATATTTCGCTTGAACCAAATGTAAAACTTCCCCAAAAAGACATTGATGCTTTTGGCGAAGATTTTGAATCTACAAAAAACGGATTTATTGATTTTTTATTGCTCGATGAAAAAGGTTTCCCGCTCGTTATTTTGGAAGCCAAAAAAGAAGA
>JAHILS010000022.1 GCA_018896835.1 Patescibacteria group bacterium
TAAATCATTAACATTAATCGTGAATATACAGTGCCATCAAAACTATTTTACGATTTTGTTAGCCTACTACCAGACGAGCGGGTTGATATTGATCTTCATGATGATGGATTATTTATTGCTTGCGCAAAAGCAAAGACAACAATTAGTGGAATGTCGCCGTCTGAGTTTCCGCTTATTCCACCGGTGGCTGGTGACGTTAAGTTCACGATTAATGTTAATGATTTAAAAAAGGCACTTTCTCAGACCTTGTTTTCCACAGCCTCAAACGAAGCCAGACCAGAGCTTACTGGGGTTTATATGAAATTTAAGGATGGCATTTTAATAATGGCGTCAACTGACAGTTACCGGCTATCAGAAGTTAGTATTAAGTCGTCTTCGCCTGACGGGGAATATGACGTAATTGTGCCACAGCGCACACTGTCCGAACTTAATCGAGTATTTAGCGTGTTTAAAGACGACGTTGAGGCGTCTGACAGCGTGTCAGTTGAGCTAGCGAATAACCAAATAGTCTTTCATTATGGCTCGGTCGAGCTGATTTCAAGAACGATTGAAGGTGTGTTCCCAGACTATAAAATGATTATTCCAAATAAGTTTGAAACAAAGGTAATTGTTGATAAAAAAGATTTACAGCAGGCGATAAAAAGCGTTAGTTTGTTTTCTAAGCAAGGACTCTATGACGTTAAAATGACGGTTGGCGCAGAGGGAACTCTTACCTTATTTGCCCAAGACTCGGCTAGAGGGAAGAATGATGTTTCATTAAGGTGTGAGGTTGAAGGAAAAGAAAATGAAATTACATTAAATTACCGATACGTCTTGGATGGCCTAAATGCAATAACGCCTGAAAAAGTAGAAATACAACTAAATGACGGTGCCAGCCCATTTGTCCTCTTACCACACAATAATCCCACAGAAAAATTTCTCTACATCGTAATGCCGATTCGGCAGTAGAGAAAGAATCCCTTAATTTCCTAAATAAAAAATTAGCCATAAAGTGTTCGATCGAACACTTTATGGCTAATTTTGTTTTAGTAAGGATATCTCTCTATTCCTCGCCTTGTGTGCTTAGGTATGGGAATGAGGTGGTGGAGGATGAGCTGGTTGGGTCAAGGACAGAGACCTGGACAGGTTCGATGTCGATTTGGTTGTTTCCTTGGTCTATTATGTGACCGTAGAGTAGGAATGTTCCAGTGTCACCTAGTGTCCACAGAGCAGTACTAATTGCTGTTGGCTGATCGATGGCGGAGACTAGCGTGATTGCGCCTGTGTGCAGGTTTTGGGCATACAAGGCCAGGGATAGGATGTTTGGCTCGCTTGTCTCAATTGCCACCTGATATGGCTCACCTATTCTTTCGATACTTTGTCCATTGGTTGGATTTGCTATGCGTACTGACGCAATTTGGGCTGATTCTGTAACATCAATTTTTATTTCATCTTCTCCCTGGTTGTCGATGTCGTCATAGGCGACTACGGTTAAGGTGTGTTTTCCGGCACTAACCCAGGTTGGTAAACTAATGGTTATTTCTGATAAGTCCCAGACCTGTTTTATTACAACTCCGTCAATGCGATATTCAATTCGATCAACACCACGGTTGGCGCTTGCTCTCACCTCAATAGTAAACGATCGTCCCACCGAGTCATTATTTTTTGGAGAACGGACGTCTACACTTGGTTTGTTGCTTGCTGTGTGCAGGTCGTCATATTCTGTTGGAATAGAGCATTGCTCAAGCGGGGACTGACCGTCTGTTAAATTGTTGTTGTAATTTGTTATGTAGTTTTGAACTGAGGATTCCCATCTTTCATAAGCACCATCAACTGGGCTTTCAATTACTCCTGCGGTTGGGTTATTTGGATCGATGTAGTGCAAAATTGTGTGATACTCGCCACAGATTTTGGTTTCGCGGTAACTCTCTGGCGTGAGGTCGGTTGCTAATTTGCCCGAGGCTTTGTCAATTGTTACTTCCTGACTTGGCATTTGACCGTCCAAAACGGGGATGCCAGTGATTGGAATTTCTGGCGCATTGAAATATTCAACGGGCATGTCGGTCAAGGCTGATTTCATAAATTCGTTCCAAATCGGCGCTGCCACAGTGCTTCCGCCAGCGCCACGGTTCATGGCAGTACCGTTGGTGTTACCAGTCCAAACTCCAGCTACAAGTTGTGGTGTGTAGCCCACAACAAAAGCATCTTTGTAGTCGTTGGTTGTTCCAGTCTTAGCTGCCACTGGACGAGATCCAAGAGTTAAATAACTATTTGCTCCAAAAAATGGAGTTCGTGCTACGTTGTCGGAAAGAACGTCGGAAATCATTCTGGCAATATTTTGTTCTAATACCTTTTCTCCAGCCTCTTCCTTCCATTCTTGCAATACCTCGCCGTCGGAGTCTTCGACCTTAAGAATTGAAACCGGTGCGTGGTAGACGCCCTCGGTGGCAAACACTCCGTATGCAGAAACGTGTTCAATAAGTTTTACCTCGGCCCCACCAAGCACGATGGAAAGTCCGTAACGTGATGTGTCAGCCAAGGTTGTATAACCCATTTTTTTTACAAAGTCAGCTGTTTTATTTAGTCCAACCAGATATAGCATTTTTACAGCCGTGATGTTTAGTGACCCCTGAAGCGCATTTCTAACTGTTAATGGACCGTGCTCCTTCATGTCATAGTTGTTTGGTGAGTATGGGCCAGTCTCGGTACCAAATTCTGTTTTTGTGTCCCAAAGGATGGTGTTTGGTGTGTAGCCTGCTTCAAATCCAGCCGCGTAAATCATTGGTTTGATTGATGACCCTGGTTGCAGAGGTTGCATGGTAACGTTTACTTGTCCGTCAATGTCATCGTTAAAATAATCAACAGATCCTACCATGGCCATAATTTGACCATTGTTTGGATCGATTGCTACTAGGCCGGAGTTATCAAATCCATATTGCTCTGCCCGTGCGTCGCGGTTGTTTACCACTGCGGTTTGAGCAGACTGTTGCATCTCAAAATCAAGTGTTGAGATTACGGTGAGCCCGCTTTGTTCAACTACAAGTTGTCCATACTCTTCTTCAAGTTGTTGTTTAATCCATAGGACAAAGTGAGGCGCTATCAAGTCGTCGGAAATAGCGATGATGCTCGTGTCGTATTCTTTAGCAGCGTCCGCTTCATCTTGAGTTATGTAGCCAAGCTCGGCCATATCACCCAAAATCCAATCACGTCTGTTTTTTAAATCTTCTGGGTTGTTTAAATAATATGTTGTTGCTTGAGGAAGGGCGGCCAAGGTGGCGGCCTGCGCTAGTGAAAGGTCTTCGGCTGAAATTCCAAAGTAAGCACGAGACGCGGCTTCGATTCCGTAGTTGCGTGAGCCATATGGGATTTCGTTTAAATACATCTGCATTATTTCGTCTTTTGTATAACGACGTTCCAGGGCCAGGGAAAGAATTATCTCTTTAAATTTACGAGTAAATGTCTTTTCATTAGAAAGAATGGCGTTTTTTACAAGCTGTTGAGTGATAGTTGAGGCGCCTTGTGAGCGACTTAGTGTGATGATGTCAACAAAAATTGCGCGCAAGATTCCTTTATAATCGATTCCGCTATGTTCATAGAAACCACGGTCCTCAGCGGTAATTGTTGCCCAAACTGCGTACTCTGGGATTTGATCAAGCGTAACAAGCGTTCGCTTTTCGTCGCCAGCAATTTCATAAAGCAAGTGTTCGCCAGTGCGGTCATAGATTTTGGTGGATTGGGCTACTTCGCGAATTGTTAGGGAATTTGGATCAGGCAGGTCTTTTGAAACCCAGGCGAAAGCGCCCAACATAAAAATGCTTCCAAAAAGGGCAACTGATATAAAAAACAGAATTCCGTTTTTTATAAGAGTTGCCTTGTTTGCGTGTTTGATATTTAAAATTGATGATTTGATTTTTGCAAGAATGTTTTTTTTACGAGATTGGGCCCAGGTGTGACGGTTGTTTCGAGGCAAGTACTGTCTTGGCATAAATAAAAATAGTAAATTCGGTACGGCTGTAGTATACGGAAAAAACTGAATTTTGGCAAAAAATGAGTACTTTTTAATGGTCTAATATTCGCCTAAATTTGGACTTATTCATTGACAAAATGGCAAAAATATGGTACTGTATTGGTCCCTCAGAAAAAGAGGGGTTTTTGATAAGCGGATTTCTGCTTCAAAATCCCTAGCCTTTCAAAGAGGGGTCGATTGAGTGAAATCATCTGAAGCATGGCGCTATGGCTATTCTTGAGATGAATTCTCTTATGAACAAAAACATATTTACAAAGTCACTTACAATCCTGAAAAAGTCACCAATTGAGTGTGCTCTTATAGGTATAATTACCCTAACACTTACTTATGTTGTTTTACCGAACAATGTTAATGCAAACGTGGATGTGGATCGGGCTAATGCGTCTTTGGCTTTGGAAATAGAGACAGTACAGAACCAATTTCGTTCGTTTGGTCAGTTACCAGAAGCTGGGTTGCGTGAACCTGCTTATACAATTACAGTTCCAGCCACGGCTTATAACTCACTTGCTGGTCAAACAGACGATACACCATTTATCACCGCATCTGGAACAACAACTCGACATGGTGTTTTGGCAGCTAACTTCCTTCCAATTGGAACACGCGTAAAAATTCCAGAGATTTACGGAGACGATATCTTTATTGTCGAGGACCGCATGAATGCTCGATACAATAAACGAGTTGATATCTGGATGGAGAACTACGACGACGCTATCCAGTTTGGATATAAAAACATCCAAATCGAGGTTTACCCAAACAAATAAATAGAAAAATACGAATCTTGGCTTTCTTTTGGAGGTATTTAGCAATAAATATTTCAAAAGAAGGCCAAGGATTCCCCCATGGCCAAGCACGGTGTCTGTCTGTTATTGGCAGAGATATGTTTGGCAATAATGCTAGATGTAGAACTGTTTGACAGCAGATGCCAAAAGGAAGAGCGAGATGAGTCAGATCACTGTGGAGCAGTTGGGCGAGCTGATCGCCCAGGCAAAGGCGGGTCGCGTGACCCGCGAGAACCTGCAGAGGTTCCTCCTCAACCTCGACGGTGGCACGGGTTACACCGTGTCCGTGGACTATGGGAAGACCATCGAGGAGATGGTGTCGGCCGGTCGCTACGACTGGTACGATGACAGCATCACCTCGGCGAATTTCCTGGTCGTCGGCACGGGCGTGGCCACGATCGCCATTGAGCTCGTCCACCTGAATAAGGTGGTGAGCTCCAAAGAGGCACTCGCCTATATGGAGGCCAACGGTCTCCGCCCCGCGACCATTGAGGAACAGCTGGCGTTCGGGGCGACCTACCCCGAAGTTCAGAGGGAGTTCCCAGTGGTTGGGCTGGGCTCCTCCTGGGTCTACCGCAACGGCGTCCGCCACGCGCCCTGCCTCTACGGGTACGGTTCCTACCGCAAGCTCGACCTCTACTGGTATGACGACGACTGGAGCGAGAGCTATCGGTTCCTGGCCGTCCGCAAGTAGGCCTGGAGCTTGGAGTCTTGGGTCCTAGGATCTTGGTAGTATTTTGTCCTTGTGCCCTTGGCTCCGATCCGTTTCGTGCCCCCACACCTATCCGCGATAGGTGTGGGGGTTGAGTGTTTTTGGTAGTATAATTGGCAGTGGAAAGTAAATGCTTTAGTCCACGGCTACGGCTTTGGGCAGTTGAAATCTGGGCATTGCATTTGGTGAGAATAAGTAAGGTCAGGGCTTTATTTAGAGTGCCGATGTATTGCTCCAAAAATGAAAATACTTGGTATAAGATGTTAAGGGAATAATTTTCTCAAATAATATACAACCCGGAGAGTATTTGATGGGTGGTGGCATTGACGACATCTTATATATTTTGACGGCTCCTCCTGGGTCAACCGCAACGGCAACCGCCACGCGCCCTACCTCAACAGGAACGGTTCCAACCGCAAGCTCAACCTCAACTGGTATGACAACGACTGGAACGAGAACTATCGGTTCCTGGCCGTCCGCAAGTTTGATCATTCTCCTTCATTTTATTGAGGGAGTTTTGTTATAATAGCGTTCTCGGTGTTGGGTTATCTTTAAATAACTTCATCCATCCGCCAATCATTCTGCCTATTTCGGATAGAGGAATAGACAACGCTGTAAGTTTATTAGTATCAATTTCTTTTATCTCCCAAAGCAATTTGATAAAAAATTTAAGCGTATCAAATTTAGCGTTTAGTTGTTCTATTGTTTCCAGTTTATTATGCTTCGGTCGATAGCTTGACAGCAAGGCAAGTTCCAAGCAGTCAGTAAAAAGATTATCTATCTTTTCTCCCAATGTGTAGCGAGTAATTCTTGGCAAATGGGTCAAATATGTGTGCCAAAGTTTGTATACTTCATTGAGCTTGGCTATTATTGGTATATTTTCTTGGGCATAATTATTATATTTTGTATGAAGATTCAGTTTAGCCATAGTTATGATGAAATTATTGGATTAAATAACCTTTATAAAGCATGGGAAGAGTTTGTTGTTGGTAAAGCCAATAAAGATGATGTGCAGTTATTTGCTCTTAATCTGTTTGATAATGTTGCGAAATTGCATGATGATTTGTTAGATAGGACATACAAGCACAGCGGATATTACAGCTTTTTTATAAATGATCCTAAACGAAGGCATATTCATAAGGCAGAGGTTAGAGATAGGTTGCTTCACCACGCTATTCACCGTAAGTTATATCCGTTTTTTGATAGAACCTTTATAAGCGACTCTTATTCTTGTCGTTTAGGCAAGGGCGTTTACAAGGCGATTGAGAGTTTTGATGCTAAGTCATATAAGGTAAGTAGAAATAACACTAAAACTTGCTGGGTCTTGAAGTGCGATATCAAGAAATTTTTTGACAGCATCAATCATGAGGTTTTACTCAATATTTTAGCCGATTATATTCCTGACCAAAACATTATCTGGCTTCTTTCCAATGTGATTGATAGCTATCATAACGAAAATATGCATGGTGTTGGTTTGCCTCTTGGAAATTTAACATCACAACTATTTGCTAATGTGTATATGAATGTTTTTGATCAATGGATGAAACATACATTAAAAGCCGAACACTACATCCGTTATGCTGACGATTTTGTTATTTTTTCCAATGATAAATACCAGCTGGAAGATATGATTGAGCCGATACGCGAGTTTCTTTCTCACGGATTATGTTTAATCCTGTACCCCACAAAGACGGTCATTAAAACCTATGCATCAGGTATTGATTTTCTTGGATGGGTGCATTTTCCAAATTATAAAAAGCTAAGAGTAAAAACAAAACAAAGAATGTTTAGAAAATTAACAAATGAGCCACAACCGGAAATTTTTCAATCATATTTAGGATTACTTACTCACGGAAATACATTCAAAATTGAGAGTGAATTAAGAAATGCGTATTGGTTGCTTAATAATAAAAGTGAAGTCCGTCATCCGCCATACAATTAAAAATATTAAATATCCCTATTAGATATAGTGGCCTTCTTTTGTTTTTGAGCCCAAAATGCTAATATGTGCGTGTAGATATAATATAAAAAATATGAAAAAAGTATTATTTAGTTTGCTTACGTTGGTTATTTTAGGGGGTGGGTGTACAGCTTTGCCAAAAACAGTACAAGGTGATTGGTATTTGGCGTTTGATATGCCAAACGGCTGGGTAATGGTTGAGCCTTATTTGGTAGGGAGTCAGGCTGTTCCAAATAGCGAGCCGATAACGCGCGACACCAAAGATGTGATTTTACAAAGTACTTCAAAAGGCGTTTGGACAAGTGCCAATGAGCCAAGCGAAGAAACGTTGGCTCTAATCGGAGAGGTAGAAACAGAGGACTTTGCTTTCGTTCGGGTGTTAAAGCTAGATGATCGCAGAGTAATACCCTCAGAGGCAGAAGATATTGGCAATGATTTTTATAAGTTAAAGCTTTGCGATGACGGTGGCGATTGTCAGGCTAATGGTCGGTATAATTATGATTATTACTTAGCGACCGACAGCGGGAAGTATCAGTTTATAGTCACTCTTAAGGGCCAGAGTATTGATGAAGCAGAAGATGTGATACTTAGCGCGCAAGAGGTTACACTAGAATAAAAATTGAAAATATATGAAAAAAATACTTATTTCACTTTCACTTGGCGTTTTTGCCCTTTGCATCGCACTTCCAGCATCTGCTTCCTTGTCATTTCCATCGGTAGCTGACCTTGACCACGGCGACTTGATTAAAACCGCCTCATCAAGTTCGGTCTATTACTTTGGCGACAACGAGATGCGTTACGGATTCCCAAACGAAGCCACATATTACACTTGGTACGATAATTTTAATGGAGTTAAAACAATCTCAGTTTCACAAATGGGAGACATCCCATTTGGTGGGAACGTCACCTATAAGCCACAAATGGGAAACGATGGCATTTCTACTAGACTATTAAAGCTAAGCGGTAAATCAACAGTGTACGTTCCGATTGGTGATGGTATGTTGGTGGGGTTAAAAGGTGAAGACAATGCTTCAGCATTGTTTGGACTTGGTTGGAAAAATTACATTGATACCTTACCAGACGTACTGGCCAATCAATACATATTTTTAAGCGGGTATTTGGCTGACTCAACACGTTTTATTGAAGACAACGGTTACAGTATTTCTGACGACAAAGAACTTCAGACAACAAGCGGGGTGATGATGTATGAAGATCCAATGCGATTTGCTGGTTATGACGAGTTAGGCACGTGTAAAACCACTGGAACATGTTGCACTGGTAATTACTGTGGATACAATGTTGTAAAAGTAGACGAAGGTGGAACAGCCAAATTTATCAACTACACCGAAGATTCACTAACCATCCGCGAAGAGGATGGACTTTGGACAACTGGTAAAATGGAACCGGGAGACATAGTCGTGCTGCAAATTAATCTTGATTCAGGGGTCTACAACTTCCAAGCCAGCGAAAACCATAGCATGGTTGGGGTGATGGTGGTTGAGTAAAATGTTATTAAAATAATAATTTTAACAATTAAGATATATATATGGTAGAAGTACCAGGTCCAGAGGGACAAATGAGTGGCATAAAGCCAGAAAAAGCTAAGAAAAATATCGCATTTGACATGATTGCGCGCGGTGAGCATGTTGCACAAAAAAAATTTGCTCTTAGGAGAGAGGGCGAGAAGGCCATGGAGGGTATTGCTATGGGTGCTGAAATTATGAAATTCGCTAGGTTTGCGCAGTTGTGTTTTGAGACTGGTAATGAGAGATTGGCAGGGGTTGCGGGAAGAATTAAACAGATTATTGAGACATTGGTAAGTAATTTGGATGACACCAATAAACCCCCAAGTGAGGAAGAAAAATATGGTGAGATATATTCAGCGTTATCTCAAATGAGACTAATGCGTGATACCGCCATCAACGAAGCTCTGAGTTTAAGAGAATCGGAACTACTTGAAGAGATGGATGAAAAAGCTTCCCGCATGCCGTCATTTGATGCAGAGGATTTGCCAGCAAAAAAAGATTCTGAAGAGCCTGCTGAATAAATAGTATAAAAAAAACAGGATTTTGATTCCTGTTTTTTTTGTTTGATTTATATTTTTGGAGGCCATGGTCGGACTTGAACCGACGCATAGCGGTTTTGCAGACCGCCGCGTTAACCAACTTCGCCACATGGCCATTTTCCTCGGTGACAAAAGAGTAACAGATTATCGGATCTCCTGCAAAATTCTGATAATTTGGTCTAGTGGGAGTGATGCTAGGTTTTTTGGCACAATCTCTTTGGCTGATTTTTGCACGTCAGTGTGCATGTGTTCAAAAATCTCATTTTTATATGCTTCTGGCGCGCAGATTATCAAATCGACTGGTTCTTTTTTCATCAATTTTAACAAGTAAGCGCTTAATTCTTTATACATCAGGACGCGGGTGAGGCGCTTTTCTTCATCAAAATCCTTTGGCCCATCGTTGGCTGTTCCGCTGGGCACGCCTTCGTGATCAATCTCTTTGGCATGAATTTCGTGCAATGGTTCCATGTCGCGATCTACGATAACAAATAGTTTTGCAATTTCATTATTAGTAACCGCAACATATGTTTTTTTCTCGTATGGGGAGTAATGATGTGATATCTGCATATGTTCACATTATATCAATTTTCAATGTCTTGGTATAATAACTCACGATATGGTAGGAGGATTTTTTAGCAGAGCAGGAGTTTATATAAGAGAAGTTGTTTTTGGGTTGGAAGATAGCCTTGTTTCAACTTTGGGTGTTGTTACTGGTGTAGCTGTTATCACTCAAGACTCGGCAATGGTGCTGGTTACTGGTTGCGTACTTATTGTTGTGGAAGCGGTTTCAATGTCTGCTGGCAGTTATCTTTCTTCAAAGTCGGCCATGGAAGTTTTTGAAAATCGCAAAAAGCAAGATGGTTCCAGGATTTTACAATCACGTTTTAGTGACGATCAGTCGGTTGAGGATTTGTTAATGGCTAAGAAGTTTAATGACTCGCAGATCAAAAAGATCCTTAGTGTTTTGTCCCACGAACGTTCGTTGTGGATAAAAGAAGTTCAGCGGTGTGAGTATAGATTTGCTCCAGCAGTTTCGGGCCACCCGATAATGGCGGGAATTGTGATGGGAGGTTTTTATTTGTTTGGAGGTTTGTTTCCATTATTGCCATACGCATTTCTTCCGGCTGTTAACTCGCTAGCGCCATCGGTTGGGCTGACAGTTTTTGCGCTTTTTGGACTGGGATTTGCTAAGGCTAAATACGTTGGTACAAATCCTCTTAAGAGTGGATTTGAAATGGCATTTATTTCCGTCTCTGCCGCGGTAATTGGATATGTTATTGGGCGTCTGGCTTCTTTAGTCATTGGCATTGACGTTTATTAGCTCACATGTTTTTACATAGAAAACAAAAAATTAGTGCAATAGAGTTTCCCAAGGGTTTGGAGTGGCTTAATAGTGACCCACTTACCTTGCGATCGTTGCGTGGCAAGGTGGTACTTTTGGATTTTTGGACTTATTCGTGTGTGAATTGTTTGCGCACATTGGATCATTTACGTGCCTGGCATAAAAAATATGCCAATAAAGGACTGGTGATAATCGGCGTTCATGCTCCTGAGTTTGAGTTTGAGAAAAAAGAGGAGAATGTAACAAAGGCGGTCAAGCGTTTAAAGCTTCCGTATCCAATCGTGCTTGATAGCCAATACAAGCTTTGGTCAGCTTATGATAACCGTTGGTGGCCAAGGAAGTTGCTGATTAACAAAGACGGCGAGATTGTTTATGACCACGTTGGCGAAGGCGGGTATGCGCAGACTGAGGCTGAAATTCAGGAAGCATTGCACGCAGTCGGGCAAGGGGATTTTCCTATTATTGCACCCGACCCATTAGTTGGCGGATTAGTACATCACCGAATAACTCCAGAGATTTATTTTGGATTTTTGCGGGGAAAATTTGGCAATGCTGTTGGTTATGTTCCAGGTAATGAACATGTTTTCACAGACGTAGGTGAGCATGCGGACGATCAGGTATATTTGCACGGGCATTGGGTAATAGAAAAAGAGAATATTAATCATACGCGAGCATTGGCTCACAGTACTGAGTACATTGCTATTCGATACAGCGCATTTGAAGTGAATTTGGTGGCCGGGTCAACAAAAAAGAATCGAGCTTGCGAACTTGTGGTCGAGCTTGATGGGCAAAGTCTACCAGAGGATATGGCAGGAGATGATGTAAAAGTAAAAAATGGAATAGCCACCGTGCTTGTGTGTGAGGCGCGAATGTATAACATTATTCGGTCCAAGGTTTATCACAGAGGAACATTAAAAATAAAAACCGACTGCGCTCACCTAGCACTCTACGCCATGACCTTTTGACGTGAGACTTAACTACAATCATGATCCTGACGATTGAAAGCACGAAACCCCACGCGCCCGAGAGGCGGTGGGGTCTTGACGATGAGTTTAATACTAATTGTCCAGCACCAGGTGCTTGGATATGCTATGATTGACGCATGCAATTTTATTGGGTAATCTGTGTTTTCTTATGAAAAAACGTGAAATTTACTTGGATTATGCTGCCACGACGCCGACTGACCCTCGTGTTTTGGAGGTTATGGTGGACGTTGAGCGCCGTGGGCTTGGTAATCCATCGAGCATGCATATGAAGGGCAAATATGCTCGTGACATTATCGAGGTGTCGCGCAGTACAGTGGCGCAGACTCTTGGCGCACACCCCGATGAGATTATTTTTACAGGCAGTGGAACCGAATCTGACAATCTCGCCATTCAAGGAATTGCCCGTGTGCATAAAACGCATGGCAAACACATAATCTCTTGTGTTACCGAACACCCAGCGGTTTTGGAAACGCTTATGCATTTGAAGGAAAGATTGGGATTTGAAATTACACTTTTAGAAGTTGATGAACATGGTTGCGTAACAGCCGATCAAGTCATGAAAGCAATCCGCGAGGACACTATTCTTGTTTCAATCATGTATGCGAACAATGAGATTGGCACCATCCATCCGATTGCCGAGATTGGACGCGCGCTTGATAAATATCGCAAAGAGCATCAAACAGCTTATCCGTTTTTCCATTCTGATGCGTGTCAGGCCTTAGGCGCACTCGATATGAATGTTGAAAAATTACATGTTGATTTGCTCACTATTAACTCGTCAAAGATTTATGGACCCAAGGGCGTAGGGGCTTTATTTGTCAGGCGGGGCGTGAAGATCACATCAATCCAATTTGGTGGGGAGCAGGAAAAGCGATTGCGTCCAGGTACAGAAAACACGGCTGGCATTGCCGGATTTGCCAAAGCAGTTGAGCTCTCGCTTGAGTGTCAGAAAAAAGAGGTTAAGCGACTAACAAAACTTCGCGATTACTTCATCAAACATGTTTTAAAACAAATTCCAAACGCGCGCCTTAACGGTCACCCTAAAGATCGACTGCCAAACAACGTTAACATTTCATTTTTAGGAGTTGAGGGTGAAGCACTTCTTTTATATCTTGATGCCCAAGGTATTTTTGCTTCATCAGGTTCGGCCTGCACAAGTCAGAAGCTTGACCCGAGCCATGTGATCATGGCCCTTGGCGTGTCTCACATAGTTGCCCACGGCAGTCTTCGTTTTACACTAGGAAGATGGACAAAAAAGAAGGATTTAAAGTTTGTGCTTGAGGTTTTGCCAGAAATCGTAACACTACTTCGATCCATGAGTCCGATTAACGTTGATAAGAGTTAGTTCACACTTTCCAACAAGTGCCAGCGTCCCCATCTCGACGCCTAGGAGAGATCTGCTCGAGCAGGCCCCCTCCTGTCGTCGGGGTGGGGACTATGACATCGATGTTCAATAAGACTCAGTGCCCCTCCCCCTCGACAAGCTCGGGATCTATGACTGGCGTCGGGGTGGGAAACTGGACCCTGTGGATAGAGATCCGATCTCGATGTGGATAAGTGACTCCGCTGTGGATAGAGATCCGATCTCGGTTGTGAATAACTCGATGCCTGTGGATAGAGATCCGATCTTGGTGTGGATATCGTTATAAACAATAAATTATACATATATGGCCATGCAAGCAACACATGTACGATTTGCACTCGAGTTTGAAAAAGAGCTCGGCATTGTGGACCGCGCTTTATATCTTTCAGGGGTTATGTATCCTGACTCTCGCTATATGTGTAGGGTTGATCGAGGCTTGACTCATAACCCAAGCTTAAAGATAGCTGATACATTGGTAGGATCTGACTTTGAAAAAGGCTGGAAGATCCACGTGCTATACGATATGCTCCAGCACGATCACATACTAGGATTGTTTGGCATTACTGATAAGGTGGATGGATATTCTGACGATTGGTTTGTGATTTCATCAGCCAAGCTAGTTGAAGATATTGAGTCGTATAAATTACTCAAAGAGTCAAAGGTTATGGAATCAATTAGCCCAACGTGTGCGCCAAATAACGAAGATCAATCAAAGCTATCAAGATGGTATGACATGCAGAGATCGGTCTATTGTTCAGAAAATCCAAGCATTGAATCTTATCAGCCGATCATGGATTGGTTTGATGAAGATATATCCGGAGCCGGATCTCGTTGGGAGTCCATCGCACGCGATTTGCAGAAGGATCCCGAAATGGTAAAAAATATTCACGCCATGTACGGCATGATTGTTAAAGAATTTTATGACGGACTTAGAGCAAGATAATTTTCAACCATGGTTTTATTCAGACATTGTTCGTGAGCATTTTTTTCATCCACAGAATTTTTTAGATCATGAAATAAAAATAGACGAATATAATGCCATGGGGCGGGCCGGGTCCCCGGCTTGTGGAGACGAACTCCGTGTTTGGCTTTGGGTTGATGGGGATGATGAAAGGATTAAGAAATTCTATTGGCAAACGTTTGGCTGTGCTTCGGCAATTGCTGCCACTTCGATGACCTCAGTGATTGCTACCCAGGAAAATGGTATGACGCTTGGCGAGGCTCGGTGCCTGACCCCAAGGCAAATAATGGAGAGCCTGGGCGGTTTGCCAACGCGAAAAATTCATTGCAGTGTTTTGTCAGACAAGGCCTTACGTGACGCTGTGAATGATTATTACCGCAGAACGCAACAATTTGATAAAATAGAGCCAGAAGCAACTCGCGTTATTGACCCGATTGCCCGCGTAACCGACAAGGATATAGAAGAAGCAGTCTTGTCAGGTGCAAAATCCATTGACGAAGTTGCCCAAAAAACCAAAGTCCACCTCAGCGACCCTCGAGTCGGACAAGAAGTAGCTCAATTAGTCAGATTTTATTTAGAAAAATATCAATAAATTTATGAAAATAACAATCAAAGTAGACTCTGACCTATGTATTGGCGCTGGCAGTTGCGTGGCTGTTGATTCGAACAGCTTTGAACTTAACGAAGAAAACAAGGCTTACGTTCTTGATCATGGGCAAGCTCCAGAGCCAGCAACTTATGAGCGAACCGTGGAGGTTACGCCAGAAGAATTAGACCGCGCCTTGTTGGCAGCTCAATCATGTCCTGTGTTGGCCGTGACCATCACGGACGAAAACGGAAAACAGCTTTACCCTGAAATTTAAGCTTGCCCCCCCTCCTTTCTAAGGAGGGGTTGGGGGTGGTTATTGCTTGGTTCGATGTTCAAGAATTAATAGATAAATTTATGCAATTTGTCATAATCGGTGGTGGAATTGCTGGTACAACCTGCGCGCAAGAATTGCGAAAGCTAAATGCTGACGCGCAAATTACAATTTTAGAACAAGAACCTCATCGTCTTTATTCAAAAGTTTTGCTCGCGCGTTATGTAACAGGAGAACTGGAGCGCGAGCGTTTGTTTTTAAAAACAGAAGATTGGTACACTGCCAATAATATCGAACTAATAACAGAGATTAGAGTCGAGTCGATTGACACAATCAACAAGCACGTGGCGATTAGCGACGGGCGTGAGATTCCTTATGACAAATTGCTCATTGCTAGTGGACAAGAGCCTCGGCTAGTGAAAGATAATTTGCCAGGCATTGTATATTTTAGATCTCTTGACGACGCCGAGACTCTCAAGGCTTTAATAAACAAACTTAATACCAAGCCAGCGGAAGAAAGGCGCATGATAATTGTTGGCGGTTCATTTATTTCCATGGAGTTTTTGCATATTTGTCAGAAGCTCCAAATTCCAGCGACCGTTGTTTTGCGTTCAGGAGGTTTTTGGTCAAAGGTTTTGTCAGATGAGTCACAGGCTATAGTTTTGAATAAAGCGCGCGCGCTCGGTGCGCAAATTTATACAAATAGTGATTTTTCTTTGCTTGAGTCTAAAGAATTTAGCGGAATAAAACTTAGCGATGGCACAGAAATTCGTGGCGCTATTTTGGCAGTCGGCATAGGACTGGAATCTGACCTATCCTGGGTTAGCGATTGCGGATTAGAGGCAGACAAAGGTATTGTCTGTGATTCGCATTTGCAAACGTCAGACCTTAATATTTTTACAGCTGGCGACATTGCGCAATTTGATGACATTATTTGCGAGCGGAAACATCAAATAGTTAATTGGACAAATGCCATTGAACAAGGAAGAGCAACCGCGAGCGCTATGGCAGGGGACAGTCAGGAATTTAAATTTGTTTCTTCTTATGCCACCCGAATTGGTGATTTGGAGCTCACGTTTATTGGCGACACCGGCAGGCCAGAGGCTGACAATATCGCAAGAGTAGAAAAAGATGGGGCTGTAATAGAACTTTTTGAAAGAAACAAAAAAACAGTTGGCGCGGTGATATTAGGAAGCGCTAAAGAACGCACAACCATTACCAAAGCCATAACAAACAAAACACTGTATAATATTTAATACTATGTTAGACAACCCAAAAACCTACAAAACCTTTGATAAGTCCGATATCGCTTATGGCATTGAGCGTATGAGTGAACAAATTCGCATTGGTTTTGAAGACACTGCCAAGACATCGGTCCCGCTTAATTATAAAAATTGTGATGCAATAGTGGTTGCTGGCATGGGTGGTTCGTCGCTTGGAGCGCACGTGATTCAAACGAGCATGTCACAAAAATTAAAAAAACCAATTTATTTGGTGCGTGATTATCAATTACCGACTTGGGTCGGCGCTAAAACACTTGTTATTTTATCTAGTTTTTCTGGTACGACCGAGGAAGTCTTAGCATGTGCTAAGCAGGCCCAAAAAAGAAAAGCAAAGATTGCTGTTGTTTCCACTGGTGGCCCATTGCCAGCTTTGGCCAAGCAAAACAAGTGGCCTTCATATATTTTTCAACCAGGTAATTTAGCGAAAGAACCACGACTTGGTACAGGATTTATGGTTATGGGCATGATCGGAATTTTGCAGGCCTGTGGATTTGTGAGCCTGTCCAAAAAAGAAAAAGATCAGGCAATAGTAGCCATGTCTGAAGTTGTGGATAGTTGCGCACTTGATATAGACGCCAAAGAAAACCCAGCCAAACAAGTGGCGCTTGCTCTTAAGAATCACCCAGTATTTATTATTGGATCAGAGCATTTGGTAGGTAACGCACACGTTTTATCAAATCAAATAAACGAAACTGCCAAGCAGTTTGCGCAGTTTCATGAACTTCCAGAACTTAATCATCACTTAATGGAGGGCCTCACTTTTCCCAAAGGTCTTTTTGCAAAGTTTAGTGTTTTGATGATTAAGTCGAGCCTTTACAATCCACTAGTACAAAAGCGATATTCAATCACGGCTCAGGTTTTTGAAAACTTGGGTGCACAGGTTGTTGAGTATGAGGCACATGGAACAACGTCCTTTGAAGAAGCGTGTGAGGTATTACAGTTTGGAGGATTTGTTAGTTATTATCTAGGCATGTTAAATAAGGTTGATCCAACAAAGATTCCGTACGTTGATTGGTTTAAGGCGGAAATGAAAAAATAGTGGGAACAGCGTTCCACTCGTGCTATAATAATTTTGTATGAAACGTGTTTTGATTTTTTTCTTGGTGATTAGTGCAAGCATGTTCTTTGCAATTTCGCCTGCCAAAGCCTTAACCATTGAAGAGCAGTATCAAAATATCCGTGAGCAAGGAATAATTTTTTCTGGAATTTGTGCAAATTCTTACGACCCTTGCGCGTGTCGTGATACAGGCGATTGTCAGCTTTCAGACCTGCTTCAACTTTTGGTTAATATCAGTTCATTTATTTTAGCTATTTCTGGTTCTGCAATCATGCTTATTATCGTGTACGTTGGAATGAAATGGATTTTGTCTCCCATTGACGCTAAGATGGTGTCTGAAGGAAAAGATGCGATCATTGGTGAGTAATTGGATTGGCAATCATTCTTGGTGCCTACGCCACCATTAACGTAATTGTGTCAGTCCTTAAAACAGGAGATATTCCAACAACTAATTTGGAAACTACTGTTGGGGATGGAGCCAACAGCATTATTGAAACGCAATAACAGATTATTTGATATACTGTTTGTATGAAAATCTATAAATCTATCATTGTCTCTGCTATTGTCACTGCGATCCCGCTATGGGTTTCAGCACAGGTTGTGATTGATAATCCACTCGGACAAAGTGACGTGCGAGTAATTATTGGACGAGTTATTCAAGGAGCATTATCGGTTTCAGGAACGCTTGCACTTTTAATGGTTGTGTATGGAGGCATCCTTTGGTTAACAGACATGGGAACAGGCAAGCAAATTCAAAAAGGAAAAGATATCCTAATTTGGGCAACGCTGGGAATCATCTTAATTGCTGGCGCGTATGTGATTACAACAGCGATTTTCAACGCAGTACTTACCGGAAGCGTCTAAACTAAAATAATATTTAAATATTAAAATAATATTTCTTATGACCAAAACATTGACCATGTTTGCAATCAGTTTATTGGTAGTATTCCCCCTTTTGGGAGGTGTAGCCCTTTCCTACAATGTTCCAGTAGCTGGTGCTCAACAGCTAGATTCTGAAGATTTTTTTGGTGACGATTTTACAGACAGCACAGGCCTTGGCCAGGCTGACTTGAAGTCAACGATTGGAAATCTTATCCGCGTTTTCCTTGGTTTCTTGGGAGTAATCGCCGTGGTAATTGTGCTCTTGGGTGGATTTAAGTGGATGACAGCTAGCGGAAACGAAGACAAGGTCAGCGACGCAAAGAAGATGCTTATCGCGGGAATCATTGGTTTGGCAATTATTTTGGCAGCCTACGCAATTACCAGCTTTGTTATTGAATCAATACTGACAGCGTCAGCCTAATTCTTTTTCACATGACCTTTCGCCCGCACAAAAGTGCGGGCGTCTGGCTATGCGAAAATTCATAGCAATAGCAATGTTTAGTTTGTTCCTTGTGCCATGTTTTGCCATGGCTCAACTTACTCCGCAAGAAACAGGATTAGAAATTACTGGCGAGCAGGCTTATGGGTCGGTTGCTCCAAGTATTGGTGTGTGGGTTGGTGCAAAAATTATTACGCCAGCGTTAGCACTTGTGGGAGTAGTATTTATTATACTGATGATTTATGCAGGATTTTTGTGGATGACAGCTGGCGGAAAGCCAGA
>JAHILS010000023.1 GCA_018896835.1 Patescibacteria group bacterium
AGCTACTGGATCGTGATTTTGAACGGGGACAATCCCCGAGACAGGCCATTTTGGCGACCTTCTTTAAGAAAACTGTTAATTTCCTTAAAGAAAGTGCCAAATGAAAATACTGATATTTGTAGGCTTTCATAGAGAAATCACACAAATATCAGCATTCACTGTCCATCCTTATAACCACGGATGGTTGTGGCTCTCTCTTTTATTGTAAGGTTCATTTTGTGCCATTACTATAGCACTTTTTGCCTGTTTTGTCAAGAGTAAAATGCCAAAACTATGCTTGTTTTAGCCATTTTATTTAACTCAAACCCCGCCGAGATTTCGACGGGGTTAAGGGTTAGGCTTTTGGACGGAATTGGTATAAGAGAGCGACAGCGCTGGCAAGAGCAATGCTTGCTCCCAACCAAAGCCATGGAATTGTGGATGCGTCAGAAGCAACCCACTGATACACCAGGTACACAGCGCCTTCGGCTATGACCATACCGAATAGTCCCAAGAAAGACTGCAAGGATCCGTAGGTAGCCCGGAAGGCAGACGGCACACGCTCGTTAACGTAGGTGTCCAAGTATGGCGCAAACATTCCTCGGCCAATTTCATGGAATGCAATCAGCACGACCCAGACGATTCCGTTATCTATTGTCCAGATAAGTCCCATAGCAAGCGCAACAAGCATCAAACTTTTCAAGGTTCGAACTGCTAAGTGATTACGAGCACCATCATGGTCTTTGGCTTGATTGCGAATATACCAACCTGAAATCACGGTCGACACATACATGATTATCCAAATCCACCCAAGCTGTGCTTGTGAGAACTTTGTAATCAAGAGCGGTGTCCAAAACAAGTTGTAGGCGCCAAAGATACCCGACGCCATCTGCGCACCAAGTGCCCAGCGCATTGATGCTGAAGATCGCAAGTGAGCAACTGCGCTACGCAAAGCCTCAAACTCACTCATTGAATGCTCAGGCTCACTTCCTCTCATAAAGATCCAAGCAAACAATGTAGCCAATGCATATCCTCCAGCTAGTACTAGGAATCCAAAGGAACGATCAGTGAGCAATGCTAGGTACACACCAACAAATGTTCCCAAGATCGTACCTGCTCCTTCGGCAATAGTGCGATTTGCATAGACGTGCTGAAGTGAGATTTTACGATCTGGTGCGTCAGCAATCCAGGCAGTAAGAGCGCCAGAGAAAAATGCTACGCCAAGAGCGCAAAGGGCTTCACCAAACAATGCTCCCCATATTCCCTCTGCCATGAAATACGCAATTCCTGAAAATGAAGTAAACACCGCACCAGCAATAATCGAATAACCGCGCCCGCGACCGTCAGCTAACATACCTGTTGGCAACTCAAAGAGAATGATCAACACGAAGTAGGCGATGTTAATGGTTAATACTTGGCTGTAGCTTAATCCAAGATCAAGCAAGTACAGTACGTAGAGCGAAGACACTGATCCCATTCCGACTCGCATGAGAAAAGTGAAGGTGTAGAACGCTTTTGTCGAGCGCATATGAACTCCTTTGCCCAAAAGGGCTTAAAAATTAGAAGAACTCGGCACTTACCGAGTTCCACATGCGCTCAAAAATTGTTATTTTCTACATTAAACGCATATTAAACTCGGCAAACATAAGTTCAAGCCCTCGACAATCGACGGTAATCGGCATGAACCTAGATGTATGCAAAGTTTGATATGTCATACTGCTTATATTAGAGCTTATTCTATCCAACATGTCAATGGAAGCTGTGGAAAACAAAATACCAGCGATATTAGGCTGGTATTTTCATCTGAACAAATTTTCAACCGATAATGTCCCGATCGGGACATTATGCGTCGAAGAAATAGAAAATAATTATGACAAATATTTTGTTTTCAAGCTTTCCATAACCTCCACTAAAGATCGTCCATTTCCTTTTGTCACTGATCTATCGCCTTTAGTCAATCTAACTGTCCATGGTAATACATCTGGATATTGCGTGGTGCCAGCTGAATGATCTACCTCGGCCTGTAACATATATTCTGATCCGCCGATGACTATTTGCCCCTCATACCGTGTATTCGTATAACCTGTTGTCCTTCCCGGCGCTTCTGTTAATGTTATCTCACCCACCTCCCCAAACTGGCCAAGCTCTTGTTGCACATGCTCAATGGTTGGATGTAAACGATCTAACTCATTTAACCGCGATTCTACAGAGTTACGGGCTTCTTGCAAAGCAAACCTCAAATTCTTAACTCCTTTAGAGATATGGAATTTTCCAAGATCTTTAATTGGACTAGAATCAGTCATTACAACATCCCAACCACCTTCTACCTTCTTACATTTAATACTTACAACATTATCCCTTACACGAAACTCACCAGTATAAACACCTTCAGCCTCATTTCTTTGAACGTTTTCTAACTCAGACTCAATACCTTCAAAACCGATCTCCGCATAAGGTTGTTGCCCTTCATGATCAAATTCTTGCATATTATGATTAGTTATTTATTATATTTAGCTTAGACATTTTAGACAATTTATCGAAACTTCTTATACATAACTTTTTGCAAATAACACTCAATCCCTTGTTTGCTGGCATCAAAATGAGGCATTGGTAAATTATTTGGATCAACCCAGAGCCACCCATCGCACTTCTCTGGCTCCATGAGTTTTGGCGTGTCAATAACATTCTCAACCAACAAAATTATTGAAATGTAATGCTTGCCTTCTTGCTTATAAGTCTCGAGATTATTCGTGACAGCGATCACTTTTGGGTCTAACACGTCAATATCAGTTTCTTCTTTGATTTCCCTAATCGCGCACTGCTCAAAAGTTTCACCGCACTCAAGATGCCCGCCTGGGATTGAATAATATGGCGCATGACTATTTTTACGTTTCCCAACCAAAACCTTACCATCTGGATTAACCAGCACAACGCCGATTCCCACTTTTGGTTGAACATTTTGTGATCGCATATTTTCCATTCACCGAACCTAAATTAATAAGCCTTTGCAAAAATAACTATTTTTTTGGAATCCTTACCGCACACAGCACATTTCCCAGGCTCGTCTTTTTTATCAATCGGTAAACAACGAATAGTCGCGCTTGTTTCTTTATTTATCTTGTCTTCACATGCCGGATCTCCACACCAGTGACCATACACATATCCGCCTTGATCGTTAAGGCCTGATACCAGCTGATCAAAATTATCAGCAGTATGCGAATTTTCCTCTCTAAATTTCATAGCACGTTGCATGAGATTCTCTTGAATATCATTTAGTTGAGTTTTGACGAAGTCTACCAATCCAACCATCGCTACCATACTCTTATCGCCAGTATCTCGTCGTACAAGCACAACTTGATTCTTCTCTAAATCTTTTGGTCCTATCTCCATACGGATCGGGACACCTTTTTTCTCCCATTCGTTAAATTTAAATCCTGGACTTAAGTTGTCACGATCATCAACCTTTACAGACAAATCAGTACCAAGCAAGTCTTGCTTAATCGATTCAACACGTTCTGCAACTGCCACGCGTTCCTGTGGTGTCTTATAGATTGGAACAATTACGACATGAATAGGCGCAATCCTCGGCGGAAGAACCAAGCCCTTGTCATCACTGTGGGTCATAATCAAACCACCAATTAAACGCGTACTAACCCCCCAGCTTGTCTGCCAGGCAAACTGTATCTTTCCTTCCTGGTCAGTAAACTTGATATCAAAAGCTTTTGCGAAATTCTGTCCTAAATTATGAGATGTGCCGGCTTGCAAAGACTTTTTATCTTGCATCATTGCCTCAATACAATATGTTCGCAAAGCCCCTGGAAACTTATCATGCTCTGGCTTTAGTCCTGTAATAACTGGCATGGCAAGATAATTTTGTGCAAAATCTTCATACACCTGCAGCATCTTTACTGTCTCCTCTTCTGCTTCAACTTCAGTAGCATGCGCCGTATGCCCTTCTTGCCATAAAAATTCTGCAGTTCGTAGAAATAACCGTGTTCTCATTTCCCAGCGCACAACATTAGCCCACTGATTAATCAAAATTGGTAAATCTCGCCATGACTGCACCCAGCGAGAATATGCATCATAAATAATTGTTTCTGAAGTCGGCCTGATAATAAGTTCCTCTTCCAGCTTTGATTCTGGGTCAACGATCACACCAGTGCCATCTGGATCATCAATCAACCGATAATGCGTAACAACCGCACACTCCTTTGCAAAGCCCTTAACATGGCTCGCCTCTTTACTTAAAAATGATTTTGGTATCAAAAGTGGAAAATATGCATTCTCGTGCCCAGTTTCCTTAAACTTTTTATTAAGAATCTTCTGTATGTTTTCCCATATCGCATAGCCATACGGTTTTATAACCATACATCCCTTCACTGGTGAGTGTTCTGCTAAATCTGCCTTTTCAATAATATCCAGATACCACTTAGAAAAATCCTCATCACGATTTGTGATGCTAAGTTGATCTGCTTTTGTATTTTGTTTCTGTGTCATAGTGCTCAAATGTTATCGTTTTTGGACCAAAACTGCAAACCAGGTTGAGATTGGAACAAGCAAAAGTAGGGCTGTTGTTCCGGCGAGTGTTCTGACAATTTCCTCGGCAACTATCTCGGTATTCAAAAACCGCACCCAATCAACCGTACCGCTGGCATAAAAAAGTAAAAATAATGGAAACGCTGCGCCAGCATATGCCAACACTAAAGTATTAACTGCAGACGCAATATGATGCCGACCGATCCTCATCGCCCGAGCGTAAAGTTCTTTACTGCTTAAATCCTTATTCGCCTCAATTAGTTCAGAAACCGCCTCCTGCTGAGTCACAGCAACGTCGTCAAACACACCCAAAGCTCCCAAGATAATTCCAGCCAACAGTATCCCCTTTGGCACAATCACGTCCCCCATGCGTAAATATAAAAGTGCTGAGTCCTCGCCTGCCAAACCCGTGAGTTGTGTAAAATAACTAAAAAGATATGCGACTCCCCAAACAACAAAAAGACCAATCACGATACTAATAAAGGCCACAAAGGTCTTACGAGTAAAACCATGAACCAGATGCATGTTTACCAGCATAATTACTGATCCTCCCAGGACAACCATAAGCACAGGATCACTTCCAGCAATTATTTGAGGCATGATCCACGCGAATAAAACCAGTAAAGTTAAAGCCAGACCGACCAGCGCGAATGCTCCACGGCGCAAGCCAACTGCTATTGTAACCAAGGCAAATAACAATAGCATCCAAAATAAAACGTGCGTTCGAACAACGTCTGCTAAGAAAATTGTTTGCGTGCCATCAGTATTTGTTAAAACCTGCAAAACAACCTCGGTTCCTTCTTCTAAACGAAAATTGTAACCTTGTGTGTACCCTTCTTGGGTATCGACTTTATAACTGTTACCAGCAAAATCTCTAGCTTCAAAAATCGTGACCTGATTGTTATCAAGGGTTTCTTCCGAAACAATATTTGTGATTACTGCTTTTATTTCATTTGTTTCCTGGGCATAAACAGCCACTGGAATAAAGCAACAAATAATTAAAAGAAAAGAAAAAAAGCGTTTATTCATAACGCTTCTATTCTATCAAAAATTTGAATTAGCCGAAATAATAACCAAGAACATGAGTGGCAATTAGTACCAGGCCAAGAGCCATAATGATTAATGCCAGTTGGACAACAGAAGATGCTGTTTTATCGTCACGTACAAAAGAGAAAAAAATTGCCAAGGCAAATCCTAAGATGAGTGCCAACGGCACAGCAGTAAGTACAATTCCAACAAGAAGTGACATCGGCATATTTAAAATTATTTTTGTGTCCCAAGATAAAACTTTACCCCACCCTCTTCAAATGATGTTAAAACAAATAAATCACCACGTTCTTTACTAACTTGAAAGGTTGGTTTTCCTCCAAGCGTTTGCTCCTCTGGCACAAATGATTCTTGCACAGCATCGCTTCCTATCATCTGCTTTGCAATTTCGCGTGCTTGATTCACTATACCTTGATTGATAAAAACCTCAATACCTGATTCTTGTCTGCTGTTCATATTTCTATATTACCTAATAATTTTTCAAAAATATCGCTAAACTGTTCATTATCCTGATCAATTAAACTCTGCCTCTGTGTATTATTGTGTGAGGATACAATGTGTGAACGTCCAAAGTCAATCAAACGTGGCAATCCCGTCTTTTTGTCGACCATTACATTCCTTGGTTCAAGATCGCCATGCACTATACCGAACTTTTCATGTATATGGTCAAGATACTCCTCCAAAGCATCAACGAATACTTGGGCGTCGTACCCCTCTGGAAACTGCTCTGTGCCATTTAGTATATGTTGCAAATTTACTGCATCTAGTCTCTCCATGATAATTGTTGATTTAACTTCTTTCCCATCACCCTTTATATAACCATAGACCCATGGTGCACGAACACCAGCAACCTCTACATGGCATATCGATCTTTGGATGCCTACCTCTACGTCAACTGGCCTGCCTAAGTCCATAAGATGCGCCACGGAACTTTCGTGTCTTGGTTCTAAAACTTTGACGCAAACATTATCAGTAACTTCATAAACAGTGCCGACACCTCCATGGTCAATATATCTTTCTGGATCATTAACAATTTCAGCAATCTGCCCAATAAGGCCTTTAACATCTTCTTGTGAAAATCCGAATCTTTCAAGTTTCGGTAATTCTATTTTACCAGCCAAATCAATACGTCTTGCTTCCAAATTAATTATTCTTCCATCCATATTTTTTATTTAATTTCCAAATTTTCAGAAATCGCTTGCGCAAGGTTTGGTTTTAAGTCCTTACGATGATGTCGACAAATATGCTCAATGCGACTGGCGCTAGCGTGAGCTTCTGGGTACTTTTTGCCTTCTGCCATAAGCGCACGCTCGTGAAGTTCGTGCAAAATAATAAACTTTCTTTCGCCTCTGGTTATATCGTCATCAATCCAAACCTCTGTTTTGGGAACAAAATCATAAACAAATTCGTGCCCACCTTCTGTAAAATCAATAAAATAAATATCACGCACTAACTCCCCTCTCACGATCCAAACCTTCAGATTTTCATTAGAATAACTTTTAAGTAGTTTCTTGTGAATTTTTTTAACACGCTCGCTGTCTGACAAAGCCTTCATATCCTTGCCTTTTGCCGACTTTATTCGTTCACTTCTTTCTTTGCGATCCGCTTTGGCGATTGCCTTGGCATACTTCTTACCCTTATTCATAAGCATCCACTCAATTAAAAGGTGATCAATGAAAAATCGATTTTCACAAGGCGACGCTTCTTTATCAATCCAAAATTCATATTTTGGAATAAACGGAAATCGATAATGTTGAGCGAAATTTGTAAACTGTCCATTTAAGTTGGCTCTAATCCACGCGCCGTCAACCTGCCAAATAACAAAGGGCTGATGTTCTGTAAGTATTTGTATGTAAGGATGCTTGGTCATAATGACTACATGATACAACTCAAATGAGTAATTCTCAATAAAGTAAGGCACCGCCCACGAGGATTTGAACCTGCAAGGGGGCGGTGCACGGAAAAAGTGCCGAGTCTGGCACATGGAATTAGTCCGAAGGAACAACATACGACATGCCAGGCCTCCGGAGACATGGCCACCGTCGCACATCATTCACCCAGACTGGTGGGTTTCCATTCGAGCCATATTCTTTTCTGTTTTTCTCCCCGGGCGTGAGCCATCCGGGGCAGAAAACGGGGTCAGGAATCCTGACGCCAAGCGGAGTAAGGCCACCGGCTCCGCAGCTGACTACTCTTCTCGTTGTCTCTGTTCTCATCTTTCGCTCCTACGCGTTGCATGGATCCTTTCGGATCCGTTATGCGCATAGGAGGAATCCAACGCAACATGATCGTGGCATTCTTCCTTCACATGTATGCAGTTCCCTACGCTGCACGCATGGCTCACTCAATGGTTTGACCCGGCAACGCATTTAATTTTACCAAACAAAATAACCTTCAACTAATCAAATGTGGATAAATATCATCTTGCTGTTGGCGTAGCTAAATAAAACAATCCCTCATAGCTCAACTTTGTTGAGCGACGAGGGATGGTACACCGGGCGGGATTCGAACCCACGACCCACTGGTTAAGAGCCAGTTGCTCTACCGACTGAGCTACCGGTGCATTTTAGAACTCACATAGTTGGCGTATTACGTTGTCGAAATCTGCGTTTTGCACTCTCCGTACGTTATAGCACGGTTCGTGCAAAGCCTTGATTTCTCCTAGTACTACATCCAACTATGAGAATTCTACAAATATTTAATTGTATGGTGCGGCGTGAGGGATTCGAACCCCCGACCTTCTGGTCCGAAGCCAGACGCTCTATCCAGCTAAGCTAACGCCGCATCGCAAAAATAATACTCACTTTACACGATTTGGTCAAGAATTTCGCTATAAATGTCAACGGGAAGTTAAATTGTCCTATTTTTAGGGAAGTTAAAATGTCCGGTTTGGATTATGAATAAATGAGTGTTTTTAGCTGTTTTGTTGGTTTCATCTTGTTTCTTGTTTGTTTTGAGATAATTGCATGGTTTGCCTTCTTGTTTCTAATAAATACATGTAATGATTCATCAGGCATCTCGTGCACCCAAGCAACTTCTTTAGGCCTTATTGCCATTCTTTTTGTGGGAAGGATCTGTAACCATATATTCTTGTATGAAATAGTGAAATCATTTTGAATTACCCTTGAGTTTTGTCTGCAGAATATATAAGGGAATATATTTGTAAGTTCATGTTTGTTTGGTTTTCTATGAAGATCACCCTCATGTCTAGCTTCTACTGAAAACTTATTATTTATTATTTCAATATATTCATTGACTAGAAATTCATTTGCCTCTTGGATTGAACAAATATTCCTTAACCTCATCTCTTTAACTAGCCTGTCTTGGAGAGTTTTAAACTTACGTTCAACCCTTCCCTTTGCCTGAGATGAATAAGCATGCACAACACCCATGCCAACTTCTTTACATACACGTTCAAACTGTGTGAGAGTGTCAGGATTTTCTTTTGCTAGCTTTACATTCATAGAATAGGTAGAAAACCTATCTAGGTATATTTCCTTTGGAATACCCTTTATATTTATATATTCAAGCCAGAAATCCATTACTGGCAATACTCCTTCATGGAAGGCAAACTTAGCATGAACTATCTTGCCTGTGGCGTCATCTACAGCAAGCAAGAGACAGGCTTCTTTTATTCCTCCTCGACCCTCAAACCAGTCATGATATGAACCGTCAAACTGTACAAGCTCACCGAAGGTAGATTTAGGAATTCTCCACTGCCTATGTTTAACTTTCTTTATTTGCCTATGAGGCTGGAATAGGCCCAGTCTCACCTGTATTGACCTTATTGTTTTAATATCTCTTTTAATGCCATGGATTTCATCTAGTTTCTCTGTTGCTAAAGTTGAACTAAAGTCTGGGTATTTATTCTTTAGTAACTTTTCTATTTTGAGAACTTCTTTTTGAGGTAGTGAGTTATTTGAAGGTTGACCAATGAGCCCGTGGTGAAGACAACCTGGTCCTTCTAAGTCCAGCCTATTTAACTGCCGTCTAATAGTGCGAGAGCGTACCTTAAGAAGCCTGGCAGCATGTTCTTGAGTTATCTCCTTACGTGATGTTCTTTTTAAAATATCGAGCTTATTAAGCTGTTTTTGAGACATAGGTAGTAGTTTTTCCATATCCCTGAACATTAACAGGAATAGGACATTTCTACTTCCCTTAAATAGGACATTACAACTTCCTTTCTACATAGTCTGCTATAATTTACCCGATTTATATTGACTTTTAGCTCAAAAAAGTCCAAACTCGTTTCTTATGGAAAATAGTCAAAAACAGGAGGATTTATTATCTATTGCCAAAAACGGCATTAAAAAACCATTTGCTTGGAAGTGGTGGGCTTTGGGGGTAGTTGTTATTCTTATAGTAGGCGCTGGGTTTTACTTTAAGGGAGGAAACAGCTCAACCTTTACATTAGCCAAAGTTGAGCGTGGTGATCTTGTTCAGACCGTGGAAGTATCAGGAGAGCTTGAATCTTTTTTAGAGGCGGACATTGCTTTTGAATCTTCTGGCACAGTTTCACGAGTTTTTGTGCAGTCTGGTGACGAGGTTTCGGAAGGTCAGGTCATGGCGATTTTAGGAAGTACAGAAATTTTGGCTGATTTATCAGCTTCAGAGCAAGCGCTTTATTTGGCTGAGGCAAACTTGAATCAATTTTTAGCCGGAGCCACTGACCAGGAATTAGCATCAGCTCAAGCATCGTTGGACAGTGCGCAAGCTGATCTTTTATCCAAGCAAGAGCTCGCGGTTTTAAATGTTGCAGTTGCACAAACAGCACTTGAGTATGCGCAGGCTGATTTTACTCACACGATTAACGAAAACCAGGAGGACTTGGATGAATCGTACGAAGATTTGCGCACGATTCTTTTTTCTTCATTAATTGATGTTCGTGGTGCGCTTAGTAGTGCTGATGAGATTTTAGGAATTGAGAACACGCTTTATAATGATAGTTTTGAGCAATACTTGTCCGCGACCGACCCTCAACAATTAACTAGCGCAAAAAATGCTTTTAAATTTTCAGCCGAATATCGCGATAGTGCTGAGGATCTTGTCTATGCATTATCGAGTTCATCAAGCACTGAGCAAATAAACCTAGCAACAGGCGCGGTCGAACTGGCGCTTTCATACACTTCCTCGACCCTTCTTTATACTCGCAGAGTTTTAGATAACACCAGTTGCGACACAGTCGATCTTTCTTTGGCTGATGTTTCAACATTCAAAGCAAGCATCGACGTTGAGCGTGATGCGGTTCAGGCTGGACAGGCTGCACTTGTGGGCCAGCGCCAAACAATTGCTAGCCTTATTCTTAGCACTCAAGACGCACAGGATTATGCCCAGAATTTGGTTGATACCAAGCAACAAGCCTATGATCAGGCAATGTCAAACGCGACTTCAAGTGTAGCGATTGCTGAAGCGACCGCAAGTATGCGCCAGGCAGATTTTGATTCATTGACAGTTAGCAAGCGTGCGGTAGATACAGCGGCTTACTACGCACAAGTTGGTCAAGCGCAAGCGCAAATGGCAGCCATAGAGGCAAGACTGGCAAAGACAGAAATTCATGCCCCATTTGCTGGCATTGTTACGCACATGGACCTTTCTATGGGTGAAGCTGTAAGTGCTGGAGTGGCAGTGGCTGGGGTTCAATCAAGCACTGAGCAGTATCGAATTTTAGTGGATGTTCCCGAAGCAGACATTGTCAAGATTGCCATTGATGATCAAGCAGAAGTTACGTTTGACGCTTATGGCGAAGGTGTAAAGGTCCCGGCCCATGTTGGCAGGATCAACCCTGGAGAGAGCAACATCGAAGGCGTTGTTTATTATCAAGTCGAAATTTATTTGGATGACGGCGAAGCATTGGTGCTAAAGTCGGGAATGTCGGCTGATGTTGTTATCCAAACCGAGATTAAGACTGATGTACTTTATGTGCAACAGCGCGCTGTTTATCAGCATGAAGACGGCACAAAATATGTACGAACTCCAAACGGTGATTTGTACGACGAGCAAATAATTGTAACAGGATTGCGAGCTGACGGCGGATTAGTAGAAATCATATCAGGATTAAAAGAGGGTGATGAGGTTATCACAGCTATTAATTAGTAGCTTTGATATGCCAGTACCTCTGATAAAACTAAAAGATATTCACAAAGATTATGTCAACGATGACGTAGTAACGTCGGTTCTGCATGGAGTTTCATTTGAAATCCAAGAAGGTGAGTTTGTGGCTATTATGGGACCGTCTGGTTCTGGAAAGTCCACACTTATGCACATTCTTGGATTTTTAGATACTGTTTCCTCTGGTGTTTATGAGTTTAAAGGTCAGGATGTTTCCAGGTTGGTTGATGATCAACTAGCTATTATGCGCCGAAATGAAGTCGGCTTTGTGTTCCAGTCTTTTAATCTTTTGCCACGAACTTCAGTCATGGAAAATGTGGCTTTACCAATGATTTATGATCAAGTTCCAGAGAAAAAGCGTAAGGAAATGGCTTTTGATTCCTTAAAAATGGTGGGATTGGAGCACAGGCTAGAACATCTTAGCAACCAACTTTCTGGTGGTGAGCGTCAGCGCGTGGCTATTGCCAGAGCGGTTGTGAATAATCCAAGTATTATTTTTGCTGACGAGCCAACCGGAAATCTTGATACAAAAACCGGTGTTGAAGTGCTAAAGATGTTTCAAGAATTACATGCCAAAGGCAGGACAATTATCATGATTACTCACGAGCAAGAGGCGGCTGAGTTTGCGGAAAGGATAATCTCAATTAGAGACGGCCAAATTATCTCAGACACAACCGGACACAAACGCAGGACCGACAGGTATAGTAAATAATTATGCTTTGGAAAGACTTAATATCATCTTCGACAATTTCGATTCGACGCAATAAGTCGCGTAGTGCTTTGACGATTTTGGGAATTGTGATCGGTATTGCTTCTGTTATTTTGATGCTTTCTATTGGACAGAGTGCAGAAGGACTAATTTTGTCGCAGGTGGCAGACCTTGGGTCTGATTTACTTTTTGTTGAGGCGAGCGCAGGGGATCCGACTTCTGGCCCACCAAGCCCGTTTATTGAGCAAACGATTACGCTAGATGACCAGAAGGCACTGGAAAAAACAGGCATGTTTACAGCTGTGAGTGCCATTTTAGCTTCGACAAATACTGTTTCTCACGAACAAGAAAGTCAATTTGCTAGTATTAATGGGATTAACGAAGGGTATTTGGATATTTTTCCAGCCGACTTGCTTTATGGAAGGTTTTTTTCAGATTCAGATATTGCAGGGTATGCGAAAGTAACTGTTTTAGGAAAGGATCTAGCTAATGATTTGTTTGGGCAACAGGATCCAACTGGAATGAAGGTGAAGATTGGGTCAACTGCTTTTCGAGTGATTGGTGTTTTTGATGAGCAGGGGACAAGGTTTTTTCAGGATTTAGACACCCAAATAAGCATTCCGGTAACAACAATGCAAACAGATTTAATGGGTGTGGATTATGTTAGCTATATTGTTGCTCGAGTAAAAGGTGATGTTGATTTGGATTATGCTAAAGATGAAGTACGGTTTGTTTTGCGAGATGAGCATGATATTGACAATCCAACACGAGATTTGGATTTGGATGATTTTTATGTGTCTTCCCAAAGCGACGCCGAGGACATTATTGGAGTAGTTGGTTCAGTTTTGACTTTATTGCTTTCATCTATTGCTGCTATATCATTGGTAGTGGGAGGCATTGGAATTATGAATATTATGCTTGTGTCAGTTACTGAGCGAACTCGTGAGATTGGACTGCGCAAATCCATTGGAGCCACCAAGCGTGAGATTTTACAACAATTTTTAGCAGAAGCGATATTGCTCACTTTGATTGGAGGAATCGTCGGCGTACTGGGAGGGATTTTATCCTCTGTAATAATTGCGGTTGTTGCTCGGTTTTTCCTGGACGACTGGGCTTTACATATTCCAATTAGCGCAATTATCTTGGGCGTGCTCGTGGCTACTGGAGTAGGAATTGCCTTTGGCGTTTACCCAGCCAAGCGAGCCGCAAACCTCGACCCAATCGAGGCTTTGAGGTACGAGTAAATTAAAAGGGGGTCAAGTCTTTAATCTTGAATTTTTAGAAAGTAAAATGGGGTCAAGAAAATGGGGTCAAGTCTTTAATCTTGAATTAAATTCAAGATTAAAGACTTGACCCCAGACTTGATCAAAAACAGTATCCGCCCGGTCCACACGAAGTTCGTGGACCGGGCGGTTCGCGTCTGAGTAGCTGGGCTACTCGGACGGTGTGAGCTTGACGCCGACGTCGGCGTCGCAGGACCCGCAGTCGGTGCAGACACAGCAGGTGATCTGCTTGCACCAGATTCGCCCGAAGCTGTCGACGCGACAGCCGTCGCGCACCTGGCTGACGGTGTAACGAGGCGCGCCGCGCCTTTCTTCGCCGTCCCAGGGCTTGGGCGGGTTGAGGATCATGGGTTGAATTCTCGAATTCATTTCTCATCTCCTTCTGGCTCTCTCGAGCCCTCAGTGTGGACATGAGCGTCCTTGTCGAAGCCTGGTATTAAACTACAAAAACGCTCTTATGTCAATGATTGCGCTATTTCCGAACATTCTATACTTAATGCACTACGCAAGACTCGATATAAGCGTTTGGCGTATATTGCCTTTTAATGGTTGAAATGGTGCCTGACCCCAATTCAATGGTGCCTGACCCCAATTCAATAATTCACAATTAGAGCCCTGACCCCAGGCTCGCCCAGGCTCGTTAGACTCGTTTGTATGGCGTATTTTTGATACACTGTGCGTGCTATGAAAAATATTGTTGTTTTTGATATTGAGACCCAGAATACTTTTGACGATGTTGGTGGGTATTTTCCAGAAAAGCTTGATGTCTCGGTAGTGTGCGCCTATTTTTATGCCGACGACACTTGGCGGTCGTACACCATTGACCAAATGCAGGTACTGCTTAAAGATCTTGAATCAGCCGACTGCCTGATTGGCTACAATAGCATTGGATTTGATGTTCCTGTTTTGAATAAATATTACCCAGGCGACCTTTTGAAAATCCCTCAGCTTGATATGCTCGACAAGATCCGCGAAAGCCTTGGTTACCGCATCAAACTCGATGACGTTGCCGCTGCTACTATCGGTCAGGGCAAGAGCGCTCACGGCTTGCAGGCAGTTGCTTGGTGGAAAGAGGGGAAGGTGCAGGAAATTATTGACTACTGCATGCAGGACGTAAAAGTAACAAAAGAAGTTTTTGAGTTTGGACTCAAGAATGGCTACGTTCTCTTTGACGACAGAACAGGCGAGCGTCGAATGGTAAAAATTGATTTTACCTTGCCAGAGGATAAGGTAGCGATGAATTTAACCATGGGATTTTGATTTTTTGATAGATTTTTTATGCAACAAACCCGTCAGCTTCAGGCTGGCGGGTTTACGATTTGGCGGCTTTTCAACCACCCAGTTTATCTGTCCGGAAATAGTTCTTCCCTCTGCTCTGGTTTGAGTATGTTGGCCAGCACTCGGCCGAGCTGTGTTAGAGAATAGTGAAGCCTATTCGTGACAGTATCAATTGGCGCGCCTGTCGTCTCTCCGATCTTGGCATACGCCATGTCATGAACGTAGCGTAGTCTTACTGTATTACTGTGAACTTCTGGGAGCTTTGAGAGCGCATCTGCCAAAAGTTTACTATACCACTCTTCACGCATCCGGGCGTCCACTATGTCTTCGGGCGATTTTGTTCTATCGATGATGGCTAGTGAGCCCCGCGTTTGTCGAGAGTCGATGTTCATCATCGCCCGTCGTTTCCCGCGGAGCAGATTAAGCGTCAGTCGATGTGTGGCTGTGGTCGCATAGGCCAGCACGTTGTCTACTAAAGCTGAATTGGACTTATCTGCGATCCTTGACGAAACTCGCAAAAAGGTATCGTGGGCTATGTCCCAGGCTTCATCCCCGGCCCCGGAGCATTGTGCCTTGTGGACCATGTAGGGAATGAGCAGAGAATAAAGCTCTCCCAAGGCTTGCGCTTCGCCGTTTTGATAGCGAAGTGCCAGCGCGTTTGCCAGTGCTTGATCTTCTTTCGTTCTGGACATGACCCCTCCAAGGTCGAAGTGCGGGATAAAGCTTATCAAATACTATGGTTTTGTAAAATTCTATTTTCCGACGCTTCTTATCCACAACCTCGCTCCTTTGCCTACACAATATCTAGTGGTAAAATGCAACTTGCTAGCACGATATGTTGTGCTAGTCGATTGAGTGAGGGAAAAGGTGGGATCCCAGAATATATGGGATTTTTCTTTTACCTCAAAATAATCAAATTTTAAGTCAAAAAATTGGAATTTCTGGAAAAACATAGTTTTACAGATATTCCAAATACGATAAGATAGTTTCCTATGGATCAAAAGATGCCCCAACTCACGCAACGCGTGGAAGAACAAACAGCCAGTATTGGAGAAGCTGTTTGGCAGTTTATGACAGCTTTAAAGACCGTGCGGAAACGTGACGGGCAAGATCAACCTTTCGACTCTCAGAAACTTTATACTTCAATCACTAAAGCATTGCAGGAGTGTGGAATAAAAGATGAAGGGCGAACAGACAAGATTGTCACTCAAGTAATTTCTAGACTGCAACGTATTTACGACGGTCATACTGTCCCTAGTACTGGGGACGTTCGTGAGGTGATTGGTATGACTCTCATCGATAACAATTTAATGCATGTAGCCACACGTTATATGCGTCATCGGCAAACTCTTATGCCAACTCGCTCCAAGAGCCCGTTGTATGGAAACGGTTTGCGATTTTCTAGATTTTTTACTCATGAAGGCATTCATCCTTATGATGAAATTGAGTGGGAGATGCGAACAGCGTCTATTACAGACTCAAACGGGAAAGTAATTTTTGAACAAAATGACATTGAGACGCCAAAGTTTTGGTCACAAACCGCAACGAACATCGTGGCACAGAAATATTTTCGTGGTCGAGTGGGCACTCCAGAACGTGAGTCGTCTATGAAGCAACTAATGGGAAGGGTAGCGACTACTATTGCTAATTGGGGTCGAAATGACGGGTATTTTTACAGCGCACAAGACTCGCAAGTTTTTGAGGATGAATTGACTGCTATTTTAATCAATCAGAAAGCATCCTTTAACAGTCCAGTTTGGTTTAATGTTGGTATAAATCCTAGTCCACAGTGTTCTGCTTGTTTTATTAACTCTGTTAACGATGACATGCGATCGATTATGCAGTTGGCGTCCACAGAGAGCATGCTTTTTAAGCAAGGATCTGGAACTGGGTCAAACCTAAGCCCATTGCGGTCATCACGAGAATTCTTGGGTGGGTCTAACGGTCGCTCATCTGGTCCAGTATCGTTTATGAAAGGTTTTGATGCTTTCGCTGGCATTGTAAAATCAGGTGGAAAAACCCGCCGAGCAGCCAAGATGGTTATTCTCAACATTGATCACCCCGATATTGAAGAGTTTATTGAGTGTAAAGTTAAGGAAGAGAAGAAGGCCTGGGCATTAATAGAAGCTGGATATGATGCATCAATGGATGGTGAGGCTTATGCTTCGATATTTTTCCAAAATGCAAATAACTCAGTCCGAGTAACAGATGATTTCATGCAGGCGGTGGCAGACGATAGAGAGTGGGTTACTCACGAGGTAAAAACCGGAGAAGCGTCTGTTGCTTTTAAAGCCAAGGATCTTTTTCACAAAATGGCCAAGGCGGCCTGGGAATGTGGAGATCCTGGAATCCAGTACGATACAACCTCAAATAAATGGCATACATGTAAAAATTCTGGACGTATTAATGCATCAAATCCTTGTTCTGAGTACATGTTTTTGGATGATTCAGCTTGCAATCTTTCATCGCTAAACTTGCTCGCCTTTAGAAAGGAAAAAGAGGGTATTATGGAATTTGACGTAGAGGCATTTAAGAAGGCGCTTGAGGTTATGGTAACAGCCATGGAGATTGTGGTGGGAAATTCAAGCTACCCAACGCCGGCCATTGAACATAACTCACACGCATTTCGTCCTCTCGGGATTGGATACGCGAACCTAGGCGCTTTCCTAATGAGTCGAGGTTTGCCATATGATGGTCAAGATGGTCGTAATTTGGCTGGATCAATTACCGCACTTTTGACTGGTCACTCTTATCATCAGTCAGTAAAGATAGCGGAAAAGATGGGTGCATTTGAAATGTATGAGCGAAATGCAGAACCATTGCGAGAGGTAATGCAAATGCATAGGTCAGCTGCTTATGAAATTAGTCCCGACGGCGTGCCAGCTGATTTGCTTTTTGAAGCGCGAAAATCTTGGGATAATGTAGTTGATGGTGTGCGCAAGCACGGAATCCGTAATGCTCAAATTTCAGTTCTTGCACCAACTGGCACAATCGCATTTATGATGGATTGTGATACAACTGGAGTTGAACCAGACATCGCACTAGTAAAATATAAGTGGTTGGTAGGAGGTGGAATGCTTAAGATGGTTAATAGTACGGTTCCGGAAGCATTGAAACGTTTAGGATACGCATCAGATCAGATCACTGAAATTCAAAAACACATCGAATCTACTGATACCATCGAGGGCGCTCCTTACATTAAACCTGAACATCTGCCTGTATTTGATTGTGCGTTTAAGGCTAAGAATGGCACCCGTACCATTCATTATATGGGTCATCTGCGAATGATGTCAGCTGTGCAGCCCTTCCTTTCTGGCGCAATTAGCAAAACAGTTAATATGCCAAATGATGCCACGGTTGAAGACGTAGAAACTGTTTATATGGAAGGGTGGAAGATGGGAATAAAGGCAACAGCGATTTATCGCGATGGTTCCAAGCGCCAACAAGCAATAACTACGTCCAAAGGTGAAAAGAAAAAGGTTGTTGAAGTTAAGGAGGCTACGGAAATTAAAACTGTGAAAGTCGGTCAAAATGACCTAGCGCCACGCCGACGAAGATTACCCGACGAACGAAGGTCAATTACCCATCGTTTCAGTATTGCAAGTTACAAGGGATATATTACTGTTGGGCTTTATAATGATGGCACGCCAGGCGAGTTGTTCATTACTATGTCAAAGCAGGGGTCGGTTATTAGCGGTTTAATGGACGCGTTTGCTACAAGTATTTCCATGGCTTTGCAGTACGGTGTGCCTTTGCAGGTTTTGGTTAATAAGTTTGTGCATATGCGTTTTGAGCCATCTGGATTTACCAGTAATCCAAACATTCGTGTGGCAAAGTCCATAGTTGATTACATTTTCCGCTGGATGGCACTAAAGTTCTTGTCAGAAGATCAGCAAAGACAGGTTGGTATTAATGTGATTGAAAAGCCGGCCGTTGTTCAAGATGATCCAGCCTTGCAAACATTGGAAGATGAGGTAGATAAAAAAGACGAAAAAGAACAGGTTAAGATGTTTGAAGCAAAAGTTGAGACAATTACCGAGCAAGCAAAAGTAGCATCTGGAGTAGACGCCTTAACCATGACCTTTGATAATTTGTCAGACGCACCAGCCTGCGACACCTGTGGCTCTGTAATGGTCCGAAACGGCGCATGCTACAAGTGTTTGAATTGTGGCGGAACGAGTGGTTGTAGTTGATAAAATGATGCAATATATAAAACAATAACCGCCAAGCGCGGTTATTGCTGTATCGGGAGTAGTTGGCGTGCCTGTAAGTTTTTTCGATAAATATAATCCTGAGCAGTTCGAACTTCTTGGATCAAATTCGAGGTGTTGACCAAGATCCGAATGGAATTTATGGACGGGGGTTCTTATTTAAACGGAAAAGAAACTTTTAAGAGAATCTTTATAAGGCATAAGAAGAAATAATATGAATTTATTAAATATAATCGGCTTAATTTTTAATTTATTGGTATAATGTTAATTGTATTTTATATAGATACAGATAAAAATGAATGGGTAGAGAATGAAGAAGGACAAAAAGCACAAGAAAAGTGGCATGCTTTACTCGTAAAACATCCTAAGTGGTTAAATATAGGGATTATTTTTATAGCAATAGGATTTCATTTAAGTATTATTGCCGAATTTACGGTGTTTTGTATGCTTTAGAATTTTAATTAGAAACGAAAAAGTAATGAAATATGAACGATCTTATAAAGATAAAAGTGATTCAAAAAGATTTTAATGGTGAGAAAAAGCGATTTGTTAATGCTCGCGAACTGCATGGTTGGCTTAAAGTCGGCAGGGATTTTTCTACTTGGATAAAAGAAAGGATAAATAAATATGATTTTACGGAAAATTTAGACTATTTTATAACCATTGCCAATTCTGGCAATGGTTTAAGCACGCAATCTAAAGGGAAAATCGTTGATGCTAAAACAGGTAAGGTTTTGTCAAAAGATTACATTCTTACTGTGGATATGGCCAAAGAATTGGCGATGGTGGAAAACAGTGAAATCGGCAAACAAGTGAGAAAATATTTTATACGAGTTGAAGGAGAATTTAAAAAAGTAATGCGGATTGCTACTTTGGATCCCAAAACGATCAATCAATTAACTGAACAATTTCATGAAACCAGAGAGGAAACCAAAGATTACAGAAAAGATTTTACGGATTGTATAAAGAACTTTGTGGCAGTAAAAAATTATGGAACATATACGGATATGCTGTATAGTTTTTTATTTTTGGAAAAGGCAAAAGAATACAGAAAAC
>JAHILS010000024.1 GCA_018896835.1 Patescibacteria group bacterium
ATTACCTCCTGGTTCTTTTTATTTCTATCTACGTGGGGAGGTAAGATGGATGTTTCACCGACAAGGGCAAGATGCTGGAGTGTCCCAAGCCTCGACGCCGTGGTTCTCTCTGCATTTTCAGGCGTGATTGGTGATAGGCGTTCGTGTGGGTTTACAAATGAAGCCGGGCGCTATCTTGAGCTCTCAATCCATGGGATCATGAGGCTTGATCCAGATCCAGACGGTAATATTTGCTGGGAATGGTATGGGTCCAGAGCGGGTGAAGATCACATTTCACACACTGCCAGGTTTTTTGAGAAAATTCAGATCCCGGTAGTAACCACTCGGTTGCGTGCAGGTATTGGAGTTATAGAAATGGCTCAATCTGCGATTACTGAGATCGGAGCCAAAAGCACATGCTCGCACTCGCTCGACGTGACTGTGGATTTTGCCGGGCCTCAAATAATCCCAGCATCGCTTCTTTACGATAGAAGCAAGATATTCTTCCTGAGTATCGTAAGCGATCTGCCAGAGCTTGGCCCAGGCTTATTATCCCGCACTAAAGGTTTTTTTCACGACAGAACGCCTGGCGTGACAGAACCTTTTTGGTGGGTCGGAGAGGTGCGGATCGATGGCGATTGGTGCTTTGCGCATGCGCGAGTCCACGCCACCGGCTTTGCTTCCCTCCACATCTTCTAGAGCGCTATCCTTCGTGGATGGCGTTTCGTGCTTTTACGTATATTTATTGATATAATAATTCCATTATGGACATTAAGCTTTACAATACGCTTTCTCGGCAAAAAGAAAGTTTTAAGCCAATCATTGATGGGCGGGTAGGAATCTATACTTGTGGACCAACGGTTTATAGTCGGGCAAGTATTGGGAACTTCCGCTCTTATCTTTTTTCAGACCTTTTGCGTAGGATGTTTGAGCTTAATGGATTTTTGGTGAAGCAAGTAATAAATATTACTGACGTTGGACATCTTACCTCTGATGCTTCAGAAGGAGAGGATAAACTTGAAAAAGCCTCGAAAGCGACAGGAGAGACTGCTTGGGACATTGCAAAAAAGTACACTGAGCTATTTTTGCAAGATATGGAACGTTTAAATATCTTGCGACCCCATGAGCTTCCACGGGCTACAGATCACATAGAGGGGCAGATTGAGTTGGTGAAAGTTTTGGACAAAAAAGGTTTTACATACCAAACCTCAGACGGAATATATTTTGATACTTCAAGACTTGCAGATTATGGAAAACTTGCAGGCCAGAAGTTAGAAGACAAGCAGGAGGGAGCTCGGGTTGAAGTAAATGAGGAAAAGAAAAATCCAACCGACTTTGCGCTTTGGAAGTTTTCACCAAAAGACGCAAAGCGCCAGATGGAATGGGAGTCCCCTTGGGGAATTGGTTTTCCGGGCTGGCACATAGAATGTTCGGCAATGAGTGAAGAGTATTTAGGAGTACCGTTTGATATTCACACCGGTGGCATTGACCACATTCCAGTTCATCATACCAATGAGATCGCTCAAACAGAATCGGCACGAGAAAAACCTTTGGCAAATGTTTGGATGCATAATGCATTTTTACTTGTGGATAACGGCAAGATGTCCAAGTCTTTGGGTAACACATATTCACTTGATGATTTGCAAGCAAGGGGTTTTGACTCGATAGCTTATAGATATTTCTTTTTTGGCGCTCATTACCGCGTGCAACAAAATTTTACCTGGGAGGCGCTTGAAGCTTCTCAAAATGCACTTCACAAACTTCAAAAAATAGTTAAGGGTCTTCCTAAAGGTGCAGACGTGAATGAAGAATATAAGTCACGATTTATGGAACGGATTAATGACGACCTCGACGTTCCAGGAGCATTGTCTGTACTTTGGACCATGATTAAGGATGATAACGTGGCTCCAGAATTAAAATATGCAACTTTAATCAAGTTTGATGAAGTGCTTGGGTTGGGACTTTCTAATTTAGAATTGGGCGATGTTGAAGTGCCAGAAGAAGTTCACGAGCTTTTAGATTTGCGAGCCAAGGCTCGCGCAGAGAAGAATTGGGAATTGTCAGATCAAATCAGAGATAAGATTTTAGAGCTTGGGTTTGAAATCAGCGATGGTCAAGGTGGACAAACTATCGAGCCGATTGTGTAATTATGATAAAATGGTGACATGACAGCGGATGAAAAAGATTTATTAAAAAAAATTGAGACTACTTCCGAGGTAGCAGATGATTTAGGTTTAGAAAAAACCCAGGAGGTTGTTGAGCCTGGTGCAGAAAAGAAAGAGACGGCCGAGCTAGGGAAACCAGAAACAAGGGCGGGGAAGGAAGTCGCTCCAGAATCAGAACAGGTCATTGTCTCAAAACCTCAAGCCCAAGAGCCAACTCAGGTTCCTGTCAAAAAAGATCCAATTTTAGAAGATATTGAAAATATTCTAGCGGACAATCTCTCAGAGATATTTATAAAATTACCAGACGATAAAAAACTTGCGTTTAAGCAAGAGGGTGAAGAGGTTGCTGGCAAAATCAATCAGATGATAGCAGGTGGAAAAATAAAGATTTCAAAAATTTTGGATTGGATAAGCGAGTGGCTTAAGATGATTCCAGGAGTCAACAAGTATTTTATTGATCAGGAAGCAAAAATAAAAGCAGACAATGTCATGAAGTATGCAAAAGAAAAAAATAAAGCATAATAAATTATATGAGCTTTATTGAACTTTTTTTAAGCGATCCACTTGCGTTAATATATTTACTAGGAGGAATTTTAATTTTAGTAGCGGTAATAGTTATTTTACTTTTTATTCTTAGGTATAGTTTGCGTAAACGTCAGTTAATGCGTGGTGGTGAATTTGAGAAAGTAACTCTCATGGTTACAGTGCCAAAATTTAAGAGTGAAGCAGAGGCGAGGGCTGATGAAAAGTCAGCCGACATCAAAGAAGATATCTCAATTGCAGAAACATTTTTTTCAGCCATAGGTGGGCTTAAGGCTCAGAAGGGGATTAAGCCTTGGCTGTATGGCAATACTGACGAGCTTGCTTTGGAAATTGTTGCTCACGAAAAGCTAATCACCTTTTTTATTACAGTCCCAAAGTACATGCATCAGTACGTTGAGCAACAGCTAAATGCGCAATACAGTTCGGCTGCCATTGAGCCGGTGAAAGACTACAATATGTTTTCTCCAACCGGAACAATCGTTGGCGGATACCTTATTTTCAAACGCGAAAGCGCTTTACCTATCAAGACTTATACAGAAATGGAGAGCGATCCTTTAAATTCAATTACAAATGCACTTTCTAAAGTTCCAGAAGGCGACGGCGTGGCTGTTCAATATATTATTCGTTCTGCAAAATCAAAATGGAGGGATTTAGGAAAAAAGATTGTTAAAAACATGCAAAAGGGCATGTCATTTAAGGATGCAGTGAAGGGAGAGGGTTCTGGATGGGGAAAATTAATCTCTTCACAACTTTCAAAAGAATCTGATAAACCAGAAACACCAAAACAGATCACGCCAGCTGAGCAAAAGATGATGGAGGGAATTGAAAAAAAATCAAGCAAGGCTGGGCTGGAGGCAAATATTAGAATTGTTGCCAGTGCTCAATCAACCGACGCTGCCACTGTTTATCTTAATCAGGTAATGCAGGCCTTTAGCTCTTATAACATTTACGAATTTGGCAACGCCTTTGGTCAGGTTATTCCTAAGCGCAGTCAGTTGGTAAAGGATTTTATATTCAGGATTTTTAGAGAAAAATACAAGATTGTATTAAATACTGAGGAGATGGCCAGCCTTTGGCATTTACCAATTCCAACCACGGAAACCCCAAACATTCGTTGGATGTTGGCTCGAATTGCCCCAGCTCCACCAGAGATCCCAACCGAAGGCTTGCATTTGGGCTCAAATCAATATCGTGGACATAAAACAGAAATTTACATGAATGATGAAGACCGGACTCGTCATATGTATATTCTTGGTAAGACTGGTACTGGTAAGTCTTATTTCATGCGGTATTTAATCAACCAGGATATTAAAAATGGTAAAGGCGTTGCAGTGATTGATCCTCACGGAGATTTAGTAGAATATGTAATTGGCACAATTCCAAAAGAACGAATTGATGACGTTATTTATTTCAATCCTTCAGACACAGAACGCCCAATGGGGCTAAACATGCTGGAGGCGGGGACGCAAGCGGAAATGGACTTTGCTGTGCAGGAGATGATTGCGATTTTTTATAGCTTGTTTCCACCAGAAATGATGGGCCCAATGTTTGAACACTATATGCGTAACTTCATGCTTACGCTGATGGCTGACCCGAATTACCCAGGAACAATTTCTGAAATTCCAAAGATGATCGCTGACAAAAAGTTTCAGGATAATTGGTTAGCGCGAGTTAAGGATCCAGTGGTCCGTTCATTTTGGGAGGATGAAATGGCAAATACATCAGATCATACTCGTTCAGAAATGATGGGCTACTTAGTTTCAAAGGTTGGACGATTTGTGGAAAACGAAATGATGCGTAACATTATTGGTCAGCCACGTTCGGCATTTAATTTTAGAAAAATAATGGATGAGGGAAAGATTTTACTTGTAAACCTTTCAAAGGGTAAGACTGGTGACGTGAACGGAAACCTGCTTGGACTTATTATTGTTTCTAAGTTACAAATGGCTGCTTTTGGCCGAGCTGACATACCCGAGAGTGAAAGAAAAGATTTTTACTTGTATATTGATGAGTTCCAGAACTTTATTACGCCATCGATTGCGACTATTTTGTCTGAGGCTCGAAAATATCGTTTGAACTTAATCCTAGCCAATCAGTATATGGGACAGTTGGTCAAGGACGGTAAAACAGAAATTCGAGATGCAATTTTGGGAAACGTTGGTACAACTCTTATATCTCGAATTGGTCCAGAAGATGTTGAGGTTCTTACCAAGCTTTACGAGCCAACACTTTCTGGTTATGACCTGATGAATAATGATAAGTTTACGTGGAACGCTCGATTGATTGTGGATATGTCTCAAACAAAGCCGTTTACCCTCAAAGCAGCACTGGCAGAAAAACCAAATACAAAGTTGGCTGAAGCGCTACGCGAAGTATCACGTTTGACATATGGAAGACCAAAAGAACTTGTGGAGCGTGAGATTGCACTGCGTTCAGGATATGGAGAGAAAAAGCCAAAAATAGAACTACCACCAGTTCCACCAACAAGATAGTAAAAAAACGGGCTTAGCCCCGTTTTTTGAATTGTGCTAAACTAGTGCACGTATGAGTCAAGCATTATATCGAAAATATCGACCTTCAAGATTTGACACTGTGTCTGGTCAGGGTCACATAGTTCAGACTATTCAGAATGAGATTAAGGATGGGACAATTGCGCATGCCTATTTGTTTTCAGGACCACGTGGGGTTGGAAAAACGACCATTGCCAGGCTTTTGGCAAAGACCATAAACTGTGACGGCAGAAAAAAAGACAGTGCTGAGCCGTGCGGTGACTGCTCTCACTGCAAGTCATTTGATGAAAACAGCGCCATGGATATTATTGAGATTGATGCCGCATCTCACACTGGGGTTGATAATGTGCGTGAAAATATCATCGAGGCATTACGGTTTGCTCCTGTGTCTGGCAAGTATAAGATTTTCATCATCGACGAGGTCCACATGCTCTCTACCAATGCATTTAATGCATTGTTAAAAACCTTGGAAGAACCGCCAGCCTATGGAATTTTCATTTTAGCAACAACAGAGATTCATAAAATTCCCCAAACTATAATTTCACGCTGTCAAAGATTTGATTTTCATCGATTGTCCCAGGAAGAAATTATTAAAAGGCTTTCCATGGTTATCAATGCCGAAGGGATTACGGCTGACGATTCTGTACTTGAGTCAATTGCTAGGCTCTCAGAGGGCTGTTTACGCGACGCTGAGAGTTTACTTGGACAAATACTTGCCCTGGGTGAAAAAGACATCAGCCAGGAGCTTGCATCCATAATCTTGCCTTTAACAAACGCTAAAACAATAAATTTAATTTTGGAAGCATGCGATGCTTTAAATGCTAAACCTGGTCTGTTGGAACTCATATCATTTGTCCAAAGCGGGGGGTCGATCAAGCACTTAAACGATGACTTGATAGAGCAGTGTCGAGAGAACATGATGTTGGCACTAGAAAATAACATCGGATTGGCAAAAAAGTATAATTGGTATCTGGAGGTGTTTTTAAAAGCAAGAGTTACTTCTGCACCGGAATCAATTCCTCAATTACCCCTCGAGATGGCCATTATTGAAATTTGCAGTTCGCAAAGTCAGGCAAGCGTTGATTCTGGTCGGCAGGAGGAGGGCAGAGTCTTGGAGACAAAACCAGAACCACAAAAACACGAAGTACAAAAAAATGAGCAAATTGCCAGCGTTGAACAGGCCCAGCCAAAGCAAAAGGCAGTTTTTAGCATCGAGGATTTGAAGGCAAAATGGAACAGGTGTGTTGAAGAGGCTGGTAAAGTTAATATGGCACTGCCACTGGTCTTACAGCATGGCGTGCCAATCGAGACTTCGAGCGATGGAGTTATTATCGGATTTGAGAGATCATTTCATTTTGATACTATGAATCAGCCAAAGAACCTGGGAATTCTATCAGGTGCCATCGAAAGGGTAATGCAGGGTTCAGTGAATGTTTTTGTAAAGCAGATTGAGGCAAAGAAAGAAAAGCCATTACAAAATCTAGTAGACGCCTTTGGAGGCCTAGTTGTCGAGTAATACAAAAATATAGACAAAAACACACACTAAATTAGTGTGTGTTTTTGTGGTTCCCGGACAGGGATTCGAACCCCGATCCC
>JAHILS010000025.1 GCA_018896835.1 Patescibacteria group bacterium
GCTAAATTTGCTGCTCGTAAAATTCGCCATAAAACCAATGTGCAAGCCAGGAGCAATAAACAAACGCCAATAAATCCTAGCTCCTCAGCAATAACGGAAAAAATAAAGTCAGTTTGGCTTTCTGGCAAAAACTGGAGCTGGCTTTGTGATCCAAACCCCAAGCCTCGCCCAAATAATCCGCCTGAACCAATGGCGATTTTTGCTTGCGCAACATTATATCCACTAACCAGCGGGTCAAGCTGAGGGTCAATAAAAACCATTAATCGTTCCTTTTGATAATCAGCAAACAAAAATAACCATCCCAAAACTCCAGCTACTGCCGAGGAGCCCAAAAGCACCAAGGCGTGTATCCAGCGAAGTCCAGCAAAAAATAATAATACTCCCAGCGTTCCTAACAACAATGCCCCGCTACCCATGTCTGGTTGCATCATGACCAGCACAAAAGGAAACGCCAGCAACAAGCCACTGCCAATAATTTCTTTCCACCCAAATTTACGCGAAGCATGTTCACCAAAGTACCTGGCAAATTGTACAACCAGTGCCAACTTCACAAACTCAACCGGCTGAAATGAAATTCCAGAAATGATAAACCAGCCTTTTGTTCCGTTTACTTCAGTTCCAAAAATAAGAACCGCAATCAAAAGAATAATTCCCAAAAAATACAGAGCTTTTCCCCAATTTCGCAAAAATAGATAATTACAACGAGCAGACACGATTATAGCCGTAATGCCAAGCACAAACGCAATCAACTGCTTCTTTACTAATAAAAAATCCGCGTCATCACGCGAAAGCTCAACTGAATAAATAGCCGCGATTCCCAAAATAAACAAGATAACGACACCAAGAATTAGCAACCAATCAAATCTTTGAACATGTCGAACCAAACGACTAATCTGCATAATACAATCATTTTTTCAGAAATGATTAGACTATGCAAGCTGTCCTAATCTCTAATATCTACTTCCGTGCTTGAACTAGCCGACATGTAAACGTCATTATCTAAATAATCTATTGCCGGCAATATGACCAAATCACCAGAAGAAGGTGCGTCTCCAAACCAATTTACTTGAATCGAGCGCGTCTCATTATTTTCAAATCCAGCTACAGAAAACTGATTAATACCAACAACAACACCATTACGTTTTAAAAGCAAAATAAAAGGAGCTGACCAATAACTAAATGGTGTATTGTTTTGAATTGTAAAAGTTGAACTAACTACATTTTTATTTCCAACTTTAATTGTACCGTGTGTTGTATCGCTAACAACAAAGTTACTATGTTGCAAATACCAAGCTTTAACGTCACTAATCTCATGACCATCTATACGCGACCATTGCAAATTTGATACAACAAATTCCACACTGTGTGGTTGCGAGCTAAATTCTTGGCTAAGTGAAATAAAAGATCTGGTTTCTTGAGGAAGAATAAAACCATGATAAACCTCCGTCTCTCCAGCACTACTTGAAAATACATAATCAAACTTAGCAAACCAATCTGTGTTTTGATTTCTAAGCTCGACCACAAAATCATAAGCATCGCCAGCACTCACTACTGAAACGTCCTCAATTAATAGAGAAGAGGCTGATTTGCTTTGCGCTGATAAGTGGATCGATGAAAGATTTTGGACAAGTTCTGCCGTGCTTGTTCGATCGTTAAATTGTCCTAAAACTAAATATCCAACTGTAACAAAAATTAACAAGCCAACCAAAACTACATCAAAAATTATAAAAAGCGCGATTGCCACTTTATAAATTATTGGACGAGCAGTATTAATTGCTACTTCCCTTTTGAATTCTTTCTGCGCTTCTTGAAAATTTGTCTCTGTATTTAAGTCCTCCATACATACAAATAGTATAGCATATTTTTCTTGTGATTAGGGCAATGCTGTGTTAAAATATAGTCCGATATGCCAAAAATACAAGCAACAAAAAAATCAACAAAATCTCCAGCTAAAGGCGGATACAGTGCCAAAAACATTACTGTTTTGGAAGGCTTGGAGCCTGTGCGTAAACGTCCGGGAATGTATATTGGGTCAACTGGACCAACCGGGCTACACCATCTTATTTGGGAAGTTGTTGACAACTGCTTTGACGAAGTGATGGGCGGATACGCCACCAAGGTTGTGATTAGACTGCAAAAAGATAATTGGGTACAGGTCGAAGATGACGGTCGTGGTATTCCAGTTGACATGCACCCTGAACAAAAAATCTCAGCACTTGAGCTTGTCCTAACTAAACTTCACGCTGGTGGAAAATTTGGAGGCGATGAAAGTGGATACAAAATTTCCGGAGGACTGCACGGAGTTGGTGTGTCTGTTGTCAATGCTCTATCTGATAATCTCACTGCCATTGTTTACAGGGATGGAAAAATTTGGGAACAATCATTTAAGCGTGGTATCCCAACGGCAAAAGTGAAATCAACTGGCACCACAAAGAAAACTGGGACAACGATTCGCTTTCTTCCAGACAAAAGCATTTTTGAAACAATCGACTTTGATTGGAAAACAGTTATCGATCACTTGCGCCAACAAACATATCTTACTGCTGGAGTTGAGGTGGAAGTAATAGACGAACGAATTGAAGGCGAAGAAATAATGTACGGATTTTATTTTGAAGGAGGCGTTGCTTCATACGTGCGTCATCTTAATCAAAACAACGATGTAAAACATGAAAACATCTTTTACACAAATAAAAAATACGAAAATGTTCAGGTAGAAATCGGGGTTCAATACACAACTGATTACAACGACAACGTTCACTGTTTCTCCAACAATATTACAAACCCTGACGGTGGTACTCACCTAGCTGGATTCAAATCAGCACTTACCCGAACACTGAACACTTATGCTCGTGAAAAAGGTTATTTAAAAGAAAAAGATGCAAATCTCTCAGGAGATGATTCACGAGAAGGACTAACTTGCATAATTAGCATTAAGCTTCCTGAACCACAATTTGAGGGGCAGACAAAAGGAAAACTGGGAAACCCGGAAGCACGCACCGCAGTTGAGGCTGTCTTTGGAGAAGCATTTAAGATTTTCTTGGAAGAACATCCAAAGGACGCAGAAGAAATTATTGGCAAATGTCTGCTTTCCGCTCGGGCTCGCGCCGCTGCTCGAGCCGCCAGAGAAACCGTTCTGCGCAAAGGCGCACTAGAAGGCTTAATGCTTCCTGGTAAATTGGCAGATTGTTCAAGTAAGGATGCATCCAGATCAGAACTTTTCATTGTTGAGGGGGACTCAGCTGGAGGTTCTGCCAAACAAGGTCGCGATCGTAAGCATCAAGCTATTCTGCCGTTACGAGGAAAAATTCTCAATGTTGAACGGGCGCGACTTGATAAACTACTTTCCAATAATGAAATTAAAAACTTAATCATTGCACTGGGAACAAATATTGGAGAAGGTTTTGAAATAGAGAGTTTGCGCTATGACAAAATTATCATCATGACTGATGCTGACGTTGATGGTGCTCACATCCGTACACTCTTGCTCACACTTTTCTATAGACATTTCCAAGAACTGATCAAAACAGGACACATCTACATCGCCATGCCACCGCTCTACCGAATACAAATCGGAAAAAATATCAGGTACGTTTATACTGATGAAGAAAAAGAAGAAGCGATTACAAAAATGACAAAAGGTGCAAAATCAGAAAGCAAAAAATCAAAAGACGAAAATGCCGAAGGTGAATCAGACGCAATGGAAGCGCAAATCATCGAAACTGCGGGCGTAAAAATCAATATCCAGCGTTACAAAGGTTTAGGAGAAATGAACCCAGACCAACTCTGGGACACCACCATGGACCCAACAACTCGCATGATGAAACAAGTAACAATAGAGGACGCAGAAATTGCCAACGAGACATTCGAAATTTTAATGGGCTCTGAAGTAGCCCCCCGCAAAAAATTCATCCAAACTCACGCTAAAGACGTAACAAACCTAGACGTGTAGAAATTAACTCAATCTCATAGAAAGAACCGACAATGGTCGGTTCTTTTGGTATCCTACTTTGATCTGATCAAAGGAAACATTTAAATTAGCAACGCACCACCTTGACATAATCCTCAAAATGCAGTTCAATCTTGACGCCAATCCTGGCAAACAACCCAGACGTCCATATACATCCACATGAACATATGGACAGGAGGTAGAGCGTGGCCAAGCGCAAGATCGAAAATCCGAACAAGGGGAGGAACTGGACGCGTCGCACCCTGCACGTCCTTCCCCTCCTACTGGTGGCGTTGTCGGCCTTGGCGGTCGACTGCACCTGCCCGACGTGCGAGGATCTCCGCAAGGAGTGCATCGCCAGGGCCGAGGCGGCTGGCCTTGGGTACCGGTTCACCTGCACCGAGGCAAACGGATGTGCCAAAGAATGGATCTGCATCAACGAGATCCAGCCCAAAGAGACCGACGACCCCTCCAGCGACTACTCCTACCACTAGCAGCGGAGACGCCACCGTGAAAATCCCCCTCCTCATCATCGCCATCCTGCTCACCCCCGACGCCAGGGCCGAGCTGAGGCAGTACCAGATGGGCATCGAGATGTGCCCCAACCTCGTGTTCGAGAGTGGGGTCAAGACCCTCGGACTGAAAGGCTGGTACGACATCATCCCCCCAGCCGAGCGCCCCAACAGCACCGTCATCGTCCCGAGCTCGTGGACACGGATGCACTGCGAGGTGAAGGATGACTCCTTCATGATCGTGGTCGACATCCCGGCCGAGGACTACCCGCTCGAGCAACTGCCAAGCGACGCGATCTGTACGGCCACGGATACAAGGGGCAATGTCCATCGGGTCCACGTGCATCCCACGCTCTTGGAGGCCTCGGACCCGGCCTGCTGGGAGCGTGACGACGCCTGGTACGCCGACCCCGCCCTGATCTACGCCTGGCCAGACAGCGCGGGCACGACTAGCCTGCCCCTGTTGCCCGGCCACAACTTCGTGGACGGCACCTACCAGGCCAAGCGCGACAGCGGCACGGACTGGTCCGGCGTCACCTGCAAAGTAGAAGACGGCCAGCAGATGATCGTGTACAACACGGCCACGGCCGTCGAAGACACCGGCTACTGCCCCTTGCCCGATGGGCAGCGTGGCACGGCCCACGTGCCGTTCAGCCTCGTCCACGTCGAGTAGCGATCATCGCTCTTGACGCCATGAACCTTCATGAGCCGGCTTCCACCCTGGAGGCCGGTTCTATGCTTTCATATTATACGAGCCTGTTTAGAGTAATCCCCTTTGCTCCCCTTTTTCCCCCTCCCTTCTATTGACACTAACCACAAATACCAGTATATTATCCACAGATGGCCCGGAAGGGCTTTTTAAAAAACAAAGATTTCCACTATGACAAAATTATTCACCGATAACCGTCTTGTGAAATACTTGCGCGAATCAAAGCAAGAGCTCGAGAAGGTCAGCTGGCCAACAAAACAGCAAACACAACGTTATGCAATCATAGTTGTAATATTCTGTCTTGGCCTTGCCGTTTACTTTGGAGTCTTAGACTGGGCACTAAACCTTGGTCTTAGAGCATTAATTAATTTAACCGCCTAACCTATGGCCAAGCAAACCGCAAACTATGGAAGGCGCTGGTACGCAATTCACACCTACTCAGGATATGAAGAAAACGTTGCCGAGAGCCTCCAACAACGCATTGAAACAATGGATATGGAAGAGAAAATCTTCTCAATCCTAGTTCCAAAGGAAAAGAAAATTAAAATCAAAAACGGAAAACGAAGAGTTGTTGAAGAAAAAATCTTTCCAGGCTATGTGCTTGTAGAAATGATCGTAACTGACGACTCCTGGTATGTTGTCCGCAACACCCCAAGCGTAACTGGATTTATCGGAACTGGCACAACTCCAACACCAATTGCCCAAGAAGAGATCGACGCTCTTATGAAACGTGTTGGCATAGACGAACCAGAATTTACGTTTGATGTTCAAAAGAATGACCCAATCGTAATTACTGACGGACCATTTAAAGGTCAACAAGGTAAAGTTTCAGAAATCGATGAGCAAAGAGGCAAAGTCAAAGTCCTTGTTTCCATGTTCGGTCGCGAAACTCCGGTTGAGCTGGACTTCTTACAAATCAAAAAGGCTTAAGTGAGAAGCCAGCCAACGACTCGATCTCTCCCCCTTTCACAAGGGGGAGTTGGAGGGGGTAAATCTAACTTCCAATTTTCGAAGTCAACAGCTTAAACATCTTAAACAATTTAAAACCCATCCCCAACTGGATGTTAGGAAAAGTCTTCTCAAGAAGATCTCTCCTGGACGTCGAGATGGGGATTTGTTGTTTACGATTTAACCGCCCATTGACAAAGCTAATATTGACCAAAATCCGTTAATCGGCTACTATCTGAACATTAATTCATACAGTGGTCGCTCCTAAAGCTTAACCCTTCTTCGCTCTCTGAGCTTCGAAGGTTGCCTACGGCAGAATCCACTTAAACACAAAGTATGGCAAAACCAATCAAAGTCGTGATGAAAGTCCAGGCTATGGGAGGTGCGGCAACTCCTGCCCCACCACTTGGACCGGCGCTCTCACAACACGGCGTCAACATTCAACAGTTCGTTAATGATTTCAACAACGCTACGCAAGATCGTCGCGGAGAAATCGTCCCTGCAGTCTTAACCATTTACGAAGACAGATCATTCGCCTTCATCCTCAAAACCGCACCAGCTTCTGACATGATCAAAAAAGCAGCTGGAATAAAAAGTGGCTCAGGAAAACCAAACACAGAAAAGGTTGGCACAATCACCAAAGCTCAATTGCAAGAAATTGCGGAAAAGAAAATGCCTGATCTTAACACCGACGACGTCAAGGCTGCAATGAAAATAATTGCTGGAACCTGCAAACAAATGGGTGTTGATATTAAATAATAATTCTTAACTTGTGGGAGTTGCCAAAAGCAACGCTAAAACCACGATCAAGATATGCCAAAGAAAAGCAAAAGATACAAAGAAGCTGTTAAAACTATCAGCCAAGCAAAGCTCTACACACTTGAAGAAGCAGTCAAAGCTTTAAAAAGTGTGCAGAGTGCAAAGTTCGACGAATCAGTTGAAGTTCACATGAACTTAGGAATTGACCCAAAACAAAGCGACCAACAAATTCGACCAACTATCAGTCTTCCTCACGGAACAGGAAAAGTTGTCCGCGTAGTAGCATTCGTTGATTCAGCTAATGAGTCTGTGGCAAAGGCAGCTGGCGCTGACATAATTGGAAACGAAGAATACATCGAAAAATTGGTACAAAAAGGAGATATCGAATTTGATGTGGCAATCGCAACCCCAACTATGATGCCAAAGCTGGCTAAAGCTGCGCGCGTACTTGGACCACGAGGTCTGATGCCTAACCCAAAGACAGAGACTGTGGGAACCAACATCGAAAAAATGATCAAAGAACAGAAAGCAGGAAAAGTATCATTCAAAAACGATGCGACTGGAAATATTCACATGACTGTTGCCAAAGTATCGTTCGATGAAGCTAAATTAATAGATAACATCAAAACAGCAATCGATGCTATTAAAAAGGCAAAACCATCAAAGTCAAAAGGAGTATTTATCAAGTCAGCAACCCTAACCTCAACAATGGGACCGGCGATCAAACTTGATTTAAACAGCTTGTAAGAACAAATCAAAAAAAGAACCGCCAGGCGAAAGCTTGGCGGTTTTTTCTATGCCAGATATTCAAGCTTAGATTGATCATTTCGAACTTCGCCAGAGGCGGGGTGAGAAATCTTCTCGAGAGGATCCCTCACCCTCGACAAGTTAGGGATCTACGACTAAGAATCAGGATAGGTAAACATGACCGGTTTTTTTGCTTGAAATAATAAGCATAAGATTGTAGTGTTAACATGTACACCAACCACAAGGAGCTCACATGAGTCTGTCCATCAGGCGTCTGCCCGACCGTGACCATACTCGACTCCTCGTGGAACGAGGCATTGAGACTTGGGAATACATAAACATTCCACTTGACAGACCTGTGAGCATGGGCGAATTTCACAGGCTCTTACGCGAAGAGCCCCAAATACACTGCACATGGGTCCGTATGGGCACGATAGTGTGGTGTGTGAAAATAGGAAATCGCCCGGTCGAAATCCTTAACCGTCAAGAAATCTCCAAACTTGTCAGACGATCCTGGATAAAGATCATCTGACCAAGCCCCCACTCGTCACCGCAGTTACTTAACTGCGGTGTCCTCGCGTCTGGAGCTCATAGGCCCGATATGATAACCTTGTAACATATGATTTTAACGCGAAACGCTATTTTGGATCGAATTAAAAATCAGGAACTAAACTTTAAGCCTGGGCTTGACCAGTTTCAGCTTCAACCACATGCCATTGACCTTCGACTTGGATATAAATTCCTCATCCCTAAAAACTGGGTTATGACAGACCGCGGGCGCGTGGCTCTTAAAGTTTCGATTGAAGACATTGATATTCACAGCGAACAGTTTGAGGAAATAACTCTTAAACCCGGCCAATACTTTGACCTTCTGCCAAACGAATTTGTTATTGGCACCAGCCTAGAGCGAATTGAAATGAACGCGCCTGACTTGATGGCGATATTATTTCCCCGCACTTCAACTAATCGACGAGGTATTAACCTATCACTTTCTGGAATCATTGATACTGGTTACAAGGGCAACCTAATCTTCCCCATGAAAAATGAGGCTGGCGACCAAGTTCTTCGGCTCTTCCCAGGCGAACGCATCTGCCAAGTAATTTTTGAAGAACTTAGCAACCCAATCTCGTCAGAAGAAGCAAACCAACACGGACTCTCAAGCGCCAAATATTCAAACTCCGGCGAACCTCAATACAAAGTAGACAAATCAGACGAACGTTCACTTTTAACAGCCGGAAACCTCCAAGATCTAAAAACCCGATTCTCAATTTAATTGCTATTTTTAGCCAAAAATCGACCGTCTTGCATTGACAAACGGTCGATTTTATGCTATATTATTTGCCCAACCCAAGAGGAAGGAGGCCCGAATGTACAAATCGGGTTTTGTCTGACGGGACTAAAAGGGTCCCGCCGCAGTCTCGCAAGGCGAGCTGCGGAACTGTCCCTGGTCTGCCCCATAACCGGGCGGGCCAAAGGATAACCCAAACCCACAACACGGACACTGTTGTCCGCTAGTGGTGAAAGGAAAGATTCCGTAGGCCTTGGGGGCTACCAACCCCGTCAACCCCAGCTCACCACGCGCAAGCGTTGAGGTGAACATGGAACCGAGGTCCTAGCCGTCGCAGAGGCCACTCCCGGGCACGGGATAAAGTGGTAACCGGTACTGCAGAACGGCAAAAGCCCTTCATATAGAAGGCAACCACGCCGGTCGACAACCGTGGGAGAGAAGACTTCGCAAAAGACGCTTTCGGTGGTTCACCCAAGGTAACTGCTGATTGTAGGGGTATTCGCAAGGGTAGCCCTAATCGAGATATGCGGAGCAAACCTCACTGGTCAATGAGTCCTGCAAAACTCAAAGATCAAACTTGTCGCTAAGGCCTCGCAAGCCAAACCCACCCGTGCAACTACTCACACGGTCAGGTTGAGTGGAAAAGAAGGGACTAGGCACCCCTTTGAAAAAGGACCTTATCGTGGTGGTCCTCCGTACAGGGAGAATTGCAGTTCTCCAAGCGGTGCGTGAGTGATCACGCGCAAAAATCAAGAAACGAGCTCAAGAGCGCAGACAAGCGCAACCGCAATGCGAATCAAAACGCATGAGACAAAACGCGGTCAAACCAAATCCCTAAACGCGAAGCCGGGTAAGAGCTACGCACCCTCGCGCAGGTAAGCGCCCCAAGCCACCAATCAGGAATTTGCCTGATGGGTAAGAGTGGCAAAAAGACCCATTCCCTCTTGGAAAGGAGGAGACATCATGGGTCGTAGATTCGAGGAGGCCTTTGGCATACGCTAGGGCCTCCGCCGCCGCTGACCGCGCCCA
>JAHILS010000026.1 GCA_018896835.1 Patescibacteria group bacterium
ATCATCTAAGTGAGTATCATCAATGGGAACAAAAAACCCATGCCACGGAATGGTTGTTGTTTACTGAAAATATCGGAACACGTTTAAGTATTGATGAGACAGCTTTAACAAAAGATGAGCTGTATACGATTCTAACTAACAAAGAAGGCAAAGGTGGCCCTGGGAGCATTGTCAGTATGGTAGAAGACGTAAAACCCAAGGAAATTATTGCAGTTTTAAAGAAAATTCCTTTAGCTAGACGATTGTCGGTTGAAGAGGTTACCTGTGATTTGTCTAACTCCATGCAAATGATTATTCATAGCGTGTTTCACAATGCGACGATAGTAGCAGATCGATTTCATGTTCAGAAGCTAGTAATTGAAGCGTTGCAACAGATAAGGATCAAGGAAAAACATAGGGCAACAAAAGAAGAAACGGAGGCTGTAAAAGAAGCGAAGAAAAAAGGAAAAATCCATATCCCAAGAACCTACGAAAATGGAGATACAAAAAAACAACTTCTTTCACGAAGTTTTCATTTACTATTTAAGCCCAGCAATAAATGGGGCAAACGACAACAGAAACGAGCAGAAATTTTGTTTAAAGAATTTCCTCAGATTGAAAAAGCTTACAAGCTGGTGATGGAGTTTCGATCGTTTTATGAATATTCAAAAACAAAAAAAGAGGCGAAAAAGCGATTAGATAATTGGTACAAGCGAGTGAACGAAGAAGGTTTTGAAGATTTTATCCGAGAAGCTGAGTATTTAAAAACGAGAGAAGATATTATTTTAAACTATTTTGAAAACCGAAGCACCAATGCTTCCGCCGAATCTTTTAACGCCAAACTTAAAGGGTTTCGAACTGTCATTAGAGGTGTAAGAGACAAGGCATTATTTTTATACAGAATTTCTAAACTATACGGATAGTCAATCTCTCCCCAAGATTTGCGTATGACCCATCGTTCCCTCAATTTGGCTTGAAGAAGCGGCATCTTTACGCAGATACATGAGCAAGAAAAAATCAGCATCGGGCAGAAGTTTAGTGATGCCATCAAGTTTGCCGAGAAGCCGAGTCGCCTCATTACTTTTTTTAATTATTTTGGCATCAAAAGTAAAACCATCTTTTGGAGGAAATGGGTTGGGAATGAAAGATTTATATCCTTCCTTTTGAACTTTATAAATGCCAACTTGCAAGGATTTCATAGTTTGTTTGCATCTTTTTTAGAACTTATACAAAGTATAGCAGTTTGTATCTTTTAGGTCAAGTAATGTATGCAAACTTACAAATCACCACTAAGCACCTTTTTCAAAACTGATTTCTTTGACTCTTCTAAATCTGCTAATTCTTGTCTGTATATCCCCTCAAGTTTTTTGGTTTCAGCAGAAAGCGCGTCTAGTTTAGCAACGATGGATTTTTGTTCGGGAAGAGGTAAAAAATATTTACTTTACGTCGTAATTTCGCATGGAGATTTGGGATTCAATTTATTTGATCACGCCAGAAATCTCTTCATTTCTTTTTTCATCGCGCTTCGAACTGAGGGGATTGTTTTGAAACTTTTTACTAATTCTATTTGAAAACCTAGAATGCCGGCAGATGGCTGTAGAGCATCATACAATTCTTGTTTTTTTACGTATACAATTTTGGGCGACATTCCGTTCTTTGTTATAGCCTCTGAAAATATTGTAATCGGATCATTTAGGTCTGCAAGGCCAGAAGCTTTAATTTGAAGGATGTAGTGCGATTCCTGTTCAACAATTATCCATATACGGATAGGCGTGCCTGCCTGGATCATTGGAAATAATTCAGACGCTTGCTCATCCTTCCAATCAAACTCCCATACACCTACATTTTGTGGCTTTTCTAAATCAGCGATTTGCATGTCGTTAATTTTTTCAGATTGTCCAAGGGGTGCAATGCCTGAATAATTTTCAATTTCTTTAAGAGCCTGACATGAATTGCGAAATTCGACTTCCTCTGGTGAAAAAGTATATGGATCAAATTCATCGCCATTATCTATATAAAGCCAATCAATTAAATTTTTATATTCCGGATGTTTTGGGTTTTTTAGTATTCTCTGCAAATCCGCATACCCATGCACACCACATGAATCCTCTGGCGGACAAGCGTTCTTGCCAGAAGTGCAACGTGGATATGATGCAACCGAACCATCCACGGGCAATTCACGTTCAAATAAAACCGTATGGTCCCACCCATCCCCAAAATCATACTCATACTGACATTGCTTGACGATGACATTAAAATAATCACAAATTTTTTCCTTACGTTCATCCAGATCGAACTGATCACACGGTTCATTAAATTCTAGATTAGGTAATCTTATAATTAGCGGGCGTTTACCCTTTCTATCCACAACAAAATCATGTAAATGATAATCGCTCCAGCCCATAGCGTCCTGGATGGCGAGATGGAGCTCAAAAAAAGTACTATCACTTGGCAAAAGAACACGACGCCAAATTCGTGGCGTACTATAATTAAGCGTTATTTTAAATTGAAATATACTCCTCTCTTTTTCTTTTCCACCTTTTCTATTTGTTTTATCCATATTACGACTTTTCATAAATAAATCATCCTCTTGCTTTTGATTAACCTGGTCCATAACCCCATGCAGGCCTTCGATTGTTGGGGAAATCCAGCCCTCTTCGGCACTACGCATGTATTCACAAACTGGGCAATCTTCGTCACTAAACCAATAAAGTGAATTTTCCTTTGCTTTAATCGGTGATGCACACAACCATTCTTCCATAACTTCCCAAAGATAATCTGCCTTGCCCTGATCCCATGCGCCCATATATGTTGGGTGAGTTTTATACATTTCTTTTTCAATATCAACGGCGCTCAATGTTTTGTCTTGCAATAATTGTTCCAGCTTTTCATTAACAATTTTTTCATTCGCATTATCCTCTTGTTCCAAAAATAATGGGTATTGCATGATTTCAAGCGCATTTTCCATTATCTGACGAAGTGCTAATGTGTCAGCATGTGGAATTAATTGCATCTGTTCCCCGTTGTGATGGTTACTGGTTACATCTGCCTGTACGACCTCTAACGTAGACGTGTTTAAATAATATTTTTTAGATATATCCGTTGCGATAGCTTCACACAGCTCATCAACAAGCGTTTTTGAAATTCCTCGCCCGTCTGGCAAAAGGAAAGGATGTCGTTCGTGCCACTCTTTATCGTGCTCTGTTTTATTCTGTTGAGAAGATGTCATAGAAATAATTTGATATTTAAGTAAATCCATCTTAATCTTCTCCTACTTCACGTAAAAAATCAAACTTTTCCGTAACAAAAACAAGGCCTTTCGGCCTTGTTTTTTTATGTTTATTTTACGTCGTAATTTCGCATGGAGATTTGGGATTCTACTTGTTTGATCATATCGATGATAACTGCCACTACGATGATCACAGAGGAACCTCCGACAATTAGGTTTGGGCTTTGGGTGATGCCTTTGACTATTACTGGCAAAATGGCGATCACGGAAAGGAAGGTTGCGCCTCCAAGAAGAATTCTGTTTCTTACCCAAGTCAAGTATTTTTCAGTTTGTGCGCCTGGGCGAACACCGGGAATAAATCCGCCTTGCTTTTGCAAATTCTCTGCCACTTGCTCTGGTCGGAAAATGATTGTGGCGTAGAAGTAGGTGAATGAGAAAACTAGGAGGAAGTAAACGATTCCGTAAAACCAGTTATTGGCAAAGATCTTGATGGTGAAGTCAGCCACATCTCTGATAACCTGCGTTTTAGCGTTAGCAAAGAATTGAGCAATGAGTGGAGGAAATACCATGATGGAGATGGCAAAGATGATCGGAATCATTCCACCTAAGTTAACCCGCATTGGTAAGTGTGAGGCAACCTTCTGCGTTGCTACCCCTCTCATTCCCCGCGCATACTGCACTGAAATATTACGTTGTCCTTCGTTGATGACAATAACTGCAATAATAGTAACGATCGTGAGAACGAGGAAAAGTATCAAGTTAAACAAATCGCTTTGAGTATAAGTGGCGGCCGCTCTTTGAATAAAGCCAGGGAAGCCAGAGATTATTCCAGCAAGAATTAAAAGTGAAATTCCGTTACCCACATTACGTTCGTTCATAAGTTCCCCTAACCACATCAAGAATACTGTTCCGGCAGTTAGTGAGAGCAAAGCAATGATTAGCGAAAATCCTTGAATATTAAATCCAACTCCTAACTGTCCACCCTGCTGTTGAATAATTGTTAGCACTCCAAAACCCTGAATAAAAGCAAGCGGAGCAGTGGCATAACGCGTCCAACGATTAAGCTTATCTCTTCCTTGTTGCTCTTTTTGCATCTCCTCGACTGTTGGAAAGATCATACCCAAAAGCTGGAAAATAATCGAAGCTGTGATGTATGGAGCGATTCCGAGGGCAACAACGGAGAAGTTTTCCAGTGTTCCACCGGAAAACATGTTTAATAGTCCAAAAAACTGGTTTGAATTTAAAAATGTATCAAGTCCAGCTGAATCAATTCCTGGGACTGTGATGTGAGCCGCTACGCGGAAAATGCTCACAGCCAGTAAAAGAAACAATAAACTATTTCTCAATTCCTTGATTTTCCAAACGCGGAGCAATTTTTCTAACATAGGTTAGGCGTCAACCCTGCCTCCTGCTGCTAATATCTTTTCCTTGGCAACCTTGGAAACAGAGCATTTTTTAACAATGATTGATTTTGAAATTTCACCGTCAGAGAGAATCTTAACATTATCCTGATTGGCATGAATAAGACCCTTCTTGGCTAATGTCTTTGGAGAAACAACTTCGTCCTTGATAAATTGGGTGTCCAAAACACTTAACTTTACAACTGATGACGTTGGTTTTTGCGACTTAAAGCCACGCAACTTTGGTGTAGCCAGCATTAGCTTACGCATACCGAGTCGCTTGTATCCACCGGTTCCGGAGCGTGACTTTTGACCTTTTTGTCCACGTGAGGCAGTGTGTCCACCTTTTCCAGATCCGTAACCACGTCCAACACGCTTACCAGCAGTTTTGGCACCTTTTCTTTTTTCTAGATTGTGTAAAGCAAGTGTCATATATTTCTATTTTACCTCTGCAACCTCCTTTTTTGGAGCTTGCTTTTTTGCAGGTGTTTTTTCTTCTTTCTTGATTGAATCTTTTACGTCTACAACTTTAGCTGGCTTTACTTCTGAATTATCAACCGGAGTTAATGCTCGCAAAGCGCTAAATGTTGCCTTGGCATTGTTGATTTTATTGTTGCCACCCAACACTTTTGAAACCGCGTTTGGCACGCCGGCTAAGGTTAGCACCATGCGAATTGCTCCACCTGACTTTAGTCCTGTTCCTTTTGGCGCTGGCTTAAGAACAACTTTAGCTGCTCCAAACTTGGCGTAAACATCATGCGGGATTGTTTCGTTCTTCATCTGCACGTTAACAATGTTTTTCTTGGCTTGGCGGAAAGCTTTTTCAATAGCGATTTGCACGTCAGCTCCTTTAGCAACACCGAGTCCAACTCGACCCTTACGATCACCAATAAGCAAACAAGCTCGGAAGCGCATACGTTTTCCACCTTTGGTAACACGGGTAACACGAGCAAGTTCCAAAATCTTTTGCTCAAACTCGCTCTGTTCTTTTTGAACTGGGCGTCGTCGGCGAGGCTTTCTAATTTCACCTCTTGCTCCTTGTGGTTTTTCAAACTTATCGTCTTTCATACTCGATTAAAATTCAAGACCGTTTTCACGGGCAGAGTCGGCAATTGCCTTAACGCGACCGTGATAAAGGTATGCACCTCTATCAAACATTATTTTAGTAATACCCGCTGTTTTTGCCCGCTTAGCGACTTCAGCTCCTACAAGCGCGGCAATTTCCAATGGTTTTTTTCCTTTAGCTTCAACGTGACTATCAGATGCCATAGCCAACACAACACCTTTACTGTCATCAATCACCTGAGCGGTTATGTGCTTACTTGAACGAAATACAGTCAATCGTGGGCGTTCTTGAGTACCACGAATCTTGCTACGTGTTCGATGAGCACGTCGCACTTTGCGTATTTGTTTTTGTTTTATTGTTTCTTTCATAATTATTCAGACTTAGCTGCCTTACCTGCCTTACGGCGGACAATTTCGTCTTTGTATCTAAAACCTTTTCCTTTGTAGGGTTCTGGCTTTTTAAGACTTCTAATCTCAGAAGCTACCTGACCCACAAGTTGTCTATCTATTCCGTCAATCGTCAAAACAGCACCTTCTATTTTTCCGTCAATTCCTTCAGGAAGATCATATTCAACTTCGTGAGAAAAACCAAGTCGCATAACAACTTTTTTACCACGCAATTCCATACGATAACCAACGCCTTGCAATTCAAGAGACTTTGACCAGCCGGTGGAAACTCCAATTATCATATTGGCCACATTAGCACGTGTTGTTCCCCAAATTGCGCTATTGCCGTCTTTTGGGGCGTTGACAACCACAGCTTTAGCTTCATCATCAACCGACACATCGATCACTTTTGGGATTTCCAAAGAAAGCTCGCCTTTTGGACCTTTAACAGAAAGTTGATTGCCAGCAACTGAAATAGTCACTGCTTCTGGTAAACTGATTAATTTTTTTCCTATTCGTGACATATGCTAGAAGATTTCGCAAATTACTTCACCTCCCAAGCGACGCTTACGAGCTTCAATATTTGTCATTAGTCCGTTTGGAGTTGAGATGATTGAAATTCCATAACCAGAACGTACCGTATGAATGCCAGTAGTTTGAACATATATTCGGCGTCCAGGCTTGCTTACTCTTTTTATTGCCGTAATCTTTGGCTGTTTGTTCTCATACTTAAGTTGCATCCTGATTTGTTTGCACTTCACGCCATCGATGATCTCAACGCTGGAAATATATCCTTCTTTTTCAAAGACTTTTGCGAGTGCGAATTTCATTTTAGACATTGGGACATCAACGTTGTGCTTGCCAATGATGGAAGCATTACGAATACGTGTCAACATGTCTGAGATTGGATCTGTCATCATAATTACCAGCTTGCTTTTTTAATACCAGGAATTTCTCCTTTATTGGCCAACTCACGGAAACAAATTCGGCATAGTCCGAAATCTCGGATAAAACCGTGATTTCTACCACATCGCCAACATCGATTCACACTCCGCGACATGAACTTTGGTTTTCTTTTTGATTTTACAATCTGATTCTCTGTTGCCATACTATTTGGTATTTTTCTTAAATGGGAAACCAAGTGCTTTGAACAAGGCTAGCCCCTCTTCATGAGTTTTGGCTGATGTTGTGATTACAACCTGTAAACCATGCAAGGATTCAACCTCATTGGCATTGATTTCAGGAAATGCAGTATGTTCTTTGAACCCGTAATTGAAGTTTCCATGAGAATCAACTGCACCTTCTGGGATCCCACGAAAATCGCGAATACGTGGCAAAGTTACACACACTAATTTTTCTACAAAATCCCACATTCTGTATCCGCGCAAAGTAACCATTGCGCCAACAGCCTGTCCTTCGCGGATTTTAAATCCCGCTTCTGACTTTCGAGCCTTTGTTTGAACTGGCTTTTGACCAGAAATACGTGTTAAAGTTTCCAAAATTACTTCCATAAACTTTGGATCACGTTTTGAGTTTAACCCAGAATTGACAGTCACCTTGGTAATTCTTGGTGTCTGCAATACATGCTTAAACCCGAAACGTTCTTTAAGCGCTGGAACAACCACTGTTTCGTATTGTTTTTTTAGATTTGCCATATTATTCTAAGTCTTCTCTTCCCTTTTTTGTTTTTAATACACGTACTTTTGTTTTCTTTCCTTCCACTTCGATGAATTTATAACCAACACGTCCTTCACCATCCTTGCCAACCACTACAACGTTTGACATGTGAATAGGAGCCGTAAACTCAACTCTTTGACCAGGAGTCTTGCCACGAGCCTTCAAATGTTTCACAGATTTATTAATGCCTTCAATGACAATCTTTTCCAAATCTGGGAAAACCTGAAGAACCTTTCCAGTTTTACCCTTATCTTTACCTGTAGTAACTTTTACTAAATCTCCAGTTTTAATCTTCATATGCTTTTTTACAATACTTCAGGCGCTAAAGAGATAATCTTTCCATACCCCAAGCTTCTTAATTCTCGAGATACTGGTCCAAAAATACGGGTACCTTTTGGTTCTTTGTTAGCTTTATCAATTATCACTCCAGCGTTTTCATCAAAACGGATGTATGATCCATCATTGCGACGAGTTTCCTTGCGGGTTCTGACAATCACAACATGAACAACGTCACTCTTTTTGACATTACTATGAGGGACAGCCTCTTTAACCACGGCAGTTACCACGTCACCGATACGAGCATAACGCTTTTTGTATCCGCCTAAAACACGAATTACTTGAAGCTTTTTAGCACCAGTGTTATCAGCCACGGCTATCATTGATCGATGTTGCAACATACTATTTTTCTATCTGGATAATTCTCCAACTTTTATCTTTGGACATTGGACGAGTTTCTTCGATTACTACCTTGTCACCAACCTTTGCCAAATCTTCAGGGTTATGAGCCTTGTACTTTTTACTCTTGGTAAACAACTTTAAGTACTTTGGGTGAGCTAATGTTCGGTCAACCTTAACTACGGCTGTCTTTTGCATTTTGTCAGAGACAACTACTCCGTTTAATCGACGATTTTGTGTTTTCTTCTTATCCATATAATTATTCACCTTTAATTCGTCTTAGTTGTGACAAGATTTGTGCAATTACTTTGCGCACTTCTCTTACCTCTCTAACATCTTTTAATTGGTTAACCGAAATCTTCATCCGCAATTCATATAATAAACCGCGTTGCTCTGAAAGCATACCAACTAGCTCTTTTTCATCTTTCTTTTCTAAATCTTTATATTCCATACTATTTTCTAATTACCAGCTTAGTCTTCATTGGAAGCTTATGGGCAGCCAATCGAAGTGCTTCTTTGGCAATTTCTTCTGTAACACCATCCATTTCAAACATGACAGTACCGGCTCTCACTGGAGTCATGTAGTAATCAACTCCCCCTTTTCCACCTCCCATGGTTGATTCTGATCCATGGTTGGTCACCGGATGATCAGGAAAAATGCGAATCCAAATTTTTCCACCACGCTTGATTGAACGAGTCATAGCACGTCGGGCAGCTTCGATCTGACGGGAAGTAACCCACGACTCTGTCATTGCTTTTAATCCAAATGAACCAAATGATACATCTGTTTTTTGAGTTGCAAGTCGGTCGCCCTGTGTATGACGCTTATGCCACTTTCTATGTTTTAGCTTATTTGGGACTAACATATCTTTATATTACTTTGCGTTTGTAATAGCGTGTCCGCTCTTTGAGTCATCGAATACTTCTCCTCGGTAAATCCAAACCTTGATGCCGATTACTCCAAAGATTGTATTTGCGCGGATTCGGGCAAAATTAATATCAGCTCGCAAATTGTGAAGTGGGATACTGCCATTAAGAACTTGCTCTGTGCGCGCAATATCTGCTCCGTTTAAACGACCACCAATCATGATCTTTACTCCTTTTGCTCCAGCCTTCATTACTCTCTCTGACGCCATTTTCATTGAACGTCGGAAAGGCAAGCGTCGTTCAAGATCCTGAGCAATCTGCAAGCCAACAACTCTGGCTGACAACGCAGGTTGCGCGACTTCTTGGACGTTTACAATAATATTCATTCTCTTCCCTCGGAAAAATGCTTTCAAAATCTTTTTTCGCAACTCTTCAATTCCTGCCCCTGATCGGCCGATTACAACTCCAGGCTTGGCAGCGTGAATGGTAACTGTCATCTTATTGGCATTGCGATCAATCTCGATTAAGTCCACGCCAGCTTCTCTGAGTTCTTTTTTCAAAAAGTCGCGAACATGAACATCGTCCTGCAATTGAGCAATGAAATTTTTCTTACCACCAAACCACTTTGAATCCCATTGATAAATGGTTGAGAGGCGGAATAATTTTGGATGAATCTTGTGTCCCATAGTGTTACTTGTCTTGAGTTACTTTTTCTTCTTTAGTACCTATCTTTATTGAAATATGTGATGTGCGCTTCATGATTAGTGATGATCGACCATGTGCGCGTGGGAAAAACCGCTTAATAACTGGTCCGCCATCAACAAATACGTCTACTAGATATGTATTGGCTGGATCAATGTTTTCCTTGCCACCAGCATTAGCAACGGCTGAATTTAATACTTTTAATACTGGTGTTGCCGCCGCCTTTTGACAAACAGTTAACTGTTTGACTGCTTGATCAACTGAAAGATTGCGTACTAAATCTGCAACAAGCCTAACCTTGCGCGGAGACATGTGAACAAATTTTGCTATTGCTTGTGCTTCCATACATTAATTTCATTATTTCTTTGCGACGTCTGCTGCCTTTCCACTGTGCCTTATAAACTTACGAGTTGGTGAAAATTCACCAAGCTTGTGCCCGACCATGTTTTCCACAACAACAACGTCAATAAACTGTCTGCCATTGTGCACGGCTATAACTAGCCCGACCATCTCAGGGGTGATTGTTGAAGTTCGTGACCATGTCTTAATAGGTTTCTTGCTATTCTGGCTGGCAGATAACAAAACCTTTTTAAGAAGTGATGGGATTACGAACGGACCTTTTTTTAAACTTCTAGACATATGCTACTTTTTCTTACTCTTTCTTCGAGAAATTATGAATCGATTCGTTGTCTTATTTCTTCGTGTCTTTACTCCCAGTGCATGCTTTCCAGTTGGAGTCTTTGGATGAGTCATACCAATTGAGTTTCGGGCTTCTCCACCTCCATGAGGGTGATCACAAGGGTTCATAGCCTTTCCACGAACAGTTGGTTTAATACTTCTCATGCGAGTTCGTCCAGCCTTTCCCCATCTAACAAGTCGCCAATCTGGGTTTGAAACACCACCAATCGATGCCATACATTCTTTTATGACTGTACGCACTTCACCTGACGGTAAACGTAGTGTGGCGGTATTTCCTTCAATAGCCATCAAGGTTGCGCTCGTTCCAGCGCCACGAACTATCTGTCCGCCACCACCTGGCTGTAATTCTATATTATAAACCGCTACTCCAACTGGTATATCTTTTAAGCAATATCGATTTCCCACCGATGGTTCACCCTTAGTCTTTGAAGATACTATTTTCATACCAACCTTCAAATCTCTTGGCGCTAAGATATAACGCTTTTCTCCGTCAGCATATACTGCCAAAGCGATACGAGCTCCACGGTTTGGATCATATTCAATAGTCTGAATAGTTGCTGGGATATCCATTTTCTCAAACTTCCAGTCAATCAGACGAATATTTCGTTTTACTCCTCCACCCCTGTGTCTAACAGTGATTTTTCCGTTTGTTCTTCCGGCGATTTGATTTTGGCTTTTCACCAAACTCTTGTGTGGAGTTGTTGAAGTGATATCTTCAAAAGTCTGCACGCTTGATCGGCGGCGGCCAGCTGTAGTTGGTTTGTGTATTCTAATTCCCATACTTTATATTCCTCCAAAAATATCAAGTTTTGTATTTTTTGGAAGTGTTATAACTGCTTTTTTCCTGTTCTTTTGCTTACCAGCAGTTCTACCAAATTGAACGCGCTTTCCAGGAACGTTGATTGTATTAACGTGAGCTGGAACAACCCCGTACAATTCCTTAAAAGCTTGCTTAACCTCAATTTTGGTAGCCTTAGTTGAAACCTCAAAAACTATAACATCCTTATCTGAAAACTGGGCTGTCTTTTCTGTAACTCGTGGTCGCAAGATAATCTCGGAAGTCTTTTTTGAAATTCCTTTTTTATCACTTTTTTTAACAGGAGTGACTACTTTCTTTTCTGCTTTTTTATCAGCTTTCTTGTCAGCAACTTCGTCCTGTGTTTTTGTTTTCTTTAGTATCCCCATATTAAGCGTAGATTTCTATCATCTTTTCAACAGCTGCCTTTGACGCAATTACGTACTTGCTTTTAAGCAAGTCTCTGACGTTTAAGCTTTGAGCAGAAATTGTTGATGTTTTTTGTAGATTTCTAGCAGCTCGTATTGCATCAGTTTCATTGCTTACTGTCACAATAACTGCTGATTCCTGTGCTCCAGGCAAAGCCTTACGAATATTTGCTAGTCCTTTTGTGCCACCCTCAACTGGTAACTCGTTAAGAATGATGAACGCATTTGATGCAACCTTGTCTGACAAAATTGAAGCCAATGCTTTTCTTTTTGCTTTTTTGTTTATCTTCAAGAAGAAGTTACGCAAACTATTTGGTCCAAATGTAACTCCTCCACCAATCCAAATAGGTGATCGGCGTGAACCGTGTCGAGCACGACCAGTACCCTTTTGCTTCCACGGCTTGCGTCCACCTCCGCGTACTTCACTTCGATCTTTTGTGTGGGCTGTTATGACGCGTGAATTTGCATCCTGAACACGCACAGCCTCGGCAATCAAAGTTGGGTTAACGCGGACTGAAAACAATTGATCTGGAAGATCAAGGATTTCCTTTTTTGAACCATCGATTGTATAGACGTCTACTTTTGCCATACATTTCCTTGTGTGCCAATTAATTGAATGAAACTTCCACGACATCCAGGAACAGCTCCTTTTACCGCTAGAATGCCGTCTTTATCATTCACGTTTACTATTTCTAAATTCTTAACAGTAACTCGATCGCCTCCCATTCGGCCTCCCATTCGAGTTCCTTTAAATACATGTTGGACACCACCCGCTCCAATAGATCCTGGCATGCGTAGCTGATCTTTGTGACCGTGTGTTTTTGGACTTCCATGGAAACCATGACGTTTGACAACACCTTGGAATCCTTTTCCTTTTGACTCTCCAATGGCGTTTACAAGATCGCCTGGCAAAAAATCAGTGACGTTTAGTGTATCGCCAACCTTGATTTCTGACCCATCAGGAAGGATGAACTCACAAACAAATGCAAAACCTTTCTCAACTCCCCATGCGCAAAGCTGAGGTTTTGCGGTATGTTTTTTTGTTCCAAATCCAACAACGACCTTCTTCTTGCTATCATGCTCACGAATTTCAAGCACTGTGCAAGGGCCTGTTTGCACAAGGGTGACAGGCACGACTGTTCCGTCGTCCTTAAACACTTGTGTCATCTCAAGTTTTTTTCCGATAATCGCTTTCATATAGATTCACTTTCTGGAGTATTTAAAAACCAGAAGATTTTAAACGTTCAATACATTTAAAATACTTCCAGCCTTTAAGCAAATTCGCATTAAAGGTATTTTTTATTGCAAGGTATCTCCTTTATCATCTCTCCAAATCAACGGGAAGGTTTTCATGTAGATCTTTCTTCCTGGTTTAGATCAAGATGTTTGGCTTGTGAGCCAGCAAAGAACTTAATGTCCTTTGTCGACTCACAAGATCTTAATTTACATTTTTATTTCAATGTCCACTCCTGATGGTAGGTTTAGGGACATTAATGACTCAACTGTTGTTTCTCCTGGATTGACAATATCGATCAAGCGCTTATGAATTCGCATTTCGTATTGATCACGAGACTTCTTGTGCACAAACGTTGATCGGTTGACTGTGTATCGTCTCATCTCTGTTGGCAGAGGAACTGGTCCGACAGCATCAGCTCCACTACGCTTAACAGTTTTGATAATCGTTTCAGAAGCAGTATCAATCAATTTGTGATCGTATGCTCGGATCTTTATTCTGATTCTTGCTTTTTGATCTTTTGTTTCAGTGTTTGCCATATAAGGTACAGTGGTTTAAACCAAGAGAGGAAAGGTTAAAAACCTTTCCTCGTCTATATTTATTCAATAATCTTTGTAACAGCTCCAGCGCCAACAGTGCGTCCACCTTCACGGATAGCAAAGCGCATTTGCTCTTCAATAGCTACTGGTTTTCCAAGCTCAACAGTAACGTTTACTGTGTCGCCAGGCATAACCATTTCTGCTCCTTCTGGAAGTGCAACAATATCACCAGTAACATCAGTTGTTCGAATATAAAACTGTGGCTTGTAGCCTTTGAAGAATGGTTTGTGTCGTCCCCCTTCTTCTTTGGTAAGGGCGTAGATCTTTGCTTCAAACTTAACGTGAGCTTTTAATGATCCAGGTGCTGCAAGTACCATTCCGCGCTCAACTTCTTCTTTCTTAACTCCGCGCAATAGAACTCCAGCGTTGTCTCCGGCCATACCTTTGTCCAACATTTTGTTGAACATTTCGATTCCAGTAACAACTGTTTTTCGTGTTTCACCAAGACCAACGATCTCAGCTTCACTGTTTAGGTTGATAATTCCACGTTCGATACGACCTGTAACAACAGTTCCACGTCCTTCAATTGAGAAAACGTCCTCAATAGGCATCAAAAATGGCTTGTCGATTTCTCGAGCTGGCTCTGGAATATAGTCATCAAGTGCTTTCAAAAGCTCGTCAATTGACTTTTCGGCTTCTGGGTCACCTTCGAGTGCTTTTAATGCTGATCCTCGAATAATAGGTGTTGTATCACCAGGGAATTCGTATTGCTTCAAAAGATCGCGAACTTCCTCTTCAACAAGATCGATAAGCTCAGGATCGTCAACCATGTCAATTTTATTTAGAAAAACCACCATTGCTGGTACTCCAACCTGACGTGCTAGCAAAATATGCTCTCGTGTTTGTGGCATTGGTCCATCAGCTGCTGAAACAACCAAGATAGCTCCATCCATTTGAGCTGCACCTGTAATCATGTTTTTTACATAGTCAGCGTGGCCTGGACAATCAACGTGTGCGTAGTGTCGCTTCTCTGACTCGTATTCAACGTGAGCTGTAGAAATAGTAATACCACGCTCGCGCTCTTCTGGCGCTTTATCAATCTGATCAAAAGCTTTCTTTTGGTCAGATGGTGAGAAGCGTTTTGAAAGCGCTGCTGTTAGCGTAGTTTTTCCATGGTCAACGTGTCCAATGGTTCCTACGTTAAGGTTTGGTTTAGAACGGACAAACTGTTCTGCCATATTATTAGTAAATTATTATATAAGTAATGTATTTTTATAATTTTTTGAGGAAATATATGTTTCCACCAAACGCCGGGATCATACCAAAACTTAGTAAATTCTGCAAGTCCTGGTCTGTTAATAGAACGGATTCTAATTACTAGTTATATCCTTGGCTTATATTAGCCGTTTATTCAACTGGTTCAAGATAAAACTGTTCTTCGTCAAATTTCTCGCTTTCTATGGCATTATTTTCTTTTTTCTCTAATAAAGTATCTTGAGCTCTAGGTGGTGTCTCTTGTATTTCTGAAAGATCACCTAATTCGTCTTCTATGCCCTCGCCACACATATCGCAATTTCCGCTAATATCAACCTCTTCTTGTAGCCCATTATCTGAAAAATCATCAAAGAGATCAATTTCTGACAATGATGCGTCAATGAGCTGTTCATAAGTTGATAATGGCAACAAAACCGTCTCGCTCTGATCTTCGTCCAAAATTATGACAGGTGACCCTGTTTTGCGAGCAATACGCATCAATCTATCAATCTGTTGTTTGTTCATACATGTAAATATTATCGCAATTTAAGAGAAGGTCAAGCGGTAAGCTAAAAGCCGGACAGCCCGGCTTTTAATTCTTTTATAAATTATCTCTTTCCAGTTCGTTTTGTGATTATTTCTTGAGCAACATTATTTGGCACTTCCTTGTACTCGAAGAACTCCATCGTGTAACTGGCCCGACCCTGAGTCATAGATCGCAAATTTGTTGCGTAACCAAACATCTCAGCCAAAGGAACCGTTGCTCTAACAAGTTTAATATTTCCTCGCTCTCCCATTTCTTGAATTTGAGCACGCTTTGAGTTCAAATCCCCAACAACTGTTCCCATAAAGTCTTCTGGCGTGACAACCTCAACCTTCATGGTTGGCTCTAAAATAACTGGACTTGCTTTCTTGGCAGCTTCTTGGAAACCAAGTGACCCAGCCATCTTAAACGCAGCTTCGTTGGAGTCAACTTCATGGTAAGAACCATCAAACACAGTGGCTTCAACGTTAATTACTGGATATCCAGCCAAAATTCCGCGATCAAGTGATTCACGAACTCCTTTCTCTACAGCGGGAATGTATTCTCTTGGGATTGATCCACCCTTGATTTGATCATTAAATACAAACGATTTTCCCTCTTCAACTAGCGGAGCAACCCGAATCCAACAGTGTCCATACTGTCCGCGACCACCTGATTGCTTGATATACTTTCCTTCTCCTTCTGCTGTTGTACGAATAGTTTCTCGGTAGCTTACCTGCTGTTTTCCAACATTCACCTCAACGCCGAATTCTCGCCTCATGCGATCAACGATAATTTCAAGGTGTAATTCTCCCATTCCTGAAATAATTGTTTGCATTGTTTCTTCATCTGTTCTAACTCGGAAAGTTGGATCTTCTTCAGCGAGTTTTTGCAAAGCAAGACCCATCTTTTCTTGGTCAACTTTTGTTTTTGGCTCAAGAGCTTGAGAAATAACAGGCTCAGGAAACACGATTGACTCAAGTACTATCGGATGATCTGCATCACAAAGTGTATTTCCAGTTGTTGTATTTTTTAATCCAACAGCAGCTACGATATCGCCGGCGCAAACTTCATCAACATCGGTTCTATTATTTGCATGTAAACGTACAATACGTGAAATGCGCTCTTTTTCGCCGGTTGTTGTATTTAACACGTAACTTCCAGCCTTTAATGTTCCAGAATAAACACGGATAAAAGACAATTTTCCGATGTAAGGGTCTGTGGCAATTTTAAACGCCAGTGCCGCAAATGGTTCAGCATCAGAAACATGACGCTCAATTTGTTTTTCGTGATCATCAGGATCAAAACCAATCATTGGTGGCACATCAAGTGGAGACGGTAGAAAATCAACAGCAGCGTCGATCATTTTCTGTACTCCCTTATTTTTTAGTGCCGATCCGCACAAAACAGGGAAAATCTGCAAAGTAATAACAGCTTTTCGTAGAATTTTCTTCAACTCGTCATAACTAGGCTCTTCCCCGCCAAGATACTTTTCCATTGCGCCTTCGTCATTTTCAACAATAGCTTCAATTAATTTTGCATGCCATTTTTGAGCTTCTGGAAGATATTCTGCCGGAATATCTGTTTCATCAATCTGCTTTCCCATCTCATCTCGATAGTAATAAGCCTTCATTTTCAAAAGATCAATAACTCCTTCAAATTTATCTTCAGCTCCAATCGGTAATTGAATTGGGTATGCTTTTTTTGTTAGACGCTCATGAATAGAATCAAGATCTTTCATGAAGTTAGCGCCAGTTCTGTCTAGTTTATTTATAAAACAAACTCGAGGAACGTTATATTTATCAGCCTGGTGCCAAACCGTTTCAGATTGTGGCTCAACGCCAGCAACACCATCAAAAACCGTTACTCCACCATCCAAAACGCGCAATGAGCGCTCAACCTCAACTGTAAAATCAACGTGACCTGGAGTATCAATAATGTTAATTTGATGATCCTTCCAAAAACAGGTAGTAGCAGCCGAGGTAATGGTGATACCACGCTCGCGCTCTTGTTCCATCCAATCCATTTCTGCAGCTCCCTCGTGGACTTCACCTATTTTGTGCTTTTTCCCTGTGTAGTATAAAACGCGTTCTGTAACAGTTGTCTTACCTGCGTCAATGTGAGCGATAATTCCAATGTTGCGAACTCGCTCGAGTGGATATTCTCGTGCCATAAAATATATTAAATGTCGTTGTTATCTTCGCGCAAAATGTGCGAATGCTTTGTTTGCTTCGGCCATGCGTTGAACTTCCATCTTCTTCTTAACTGCATCTCCCTCGCCTTGTGATGCCAAAATAAGTTCGTTGGCAAGTTTTTGAGCCATTGGCTTACCCTTTTTTGAACGGGCTGACTCCAAAATCCATCGATATGCCAAGGCAACTCGTCGCTCTGAACGGACAGGAACTGGAATCTGATAATTTGCTCCACCAACTCGGCGAGACCTAATCTCTACAGAAGGCATCACGTTTTTCATTGCTTCGTCAAAAACATCAATTGCTTCCTTTTTTGTTTTCTTGGCCATGATTTCAAATGCATCGTAAACAATTCGCTCGGCAGTTGTTTTCTTTCCATCCTTCATCACGTAATTGACTAACTTTGAAACTAAAACATTGCCGTATTTATAATCCGGCAATACTTGTCTAATTTGGGCTGACTTTCCGCGCATATTCTTTTATATTATTTTCCCGACTTCCTGCCGCGCAATGGCAGTACTGGGAGTGAATTATTTTTGTAAAACTTATTTCTTTGGTCGCTTTGTTCCGTACATTGACCTGCTCTTCATACGTCCATCAACTCCTGAAGTGTCATATCGACCACGAACAACATGATAACGGACACCAGGCAAGTCTTTAACTCGACCACCACGGATCTGCACAATCGAGTGCTCCTGCAAGTTGTGGCCTTCTCCTGGAATGTAAGCAATAACTTCTTGCCCATTGGAAAGTCGAACACGAGCAACTTTACGCAACGCTGAGTTAGGCTTTTTTGGAGTTGTTGTATAAACACGGACACAAACTCCACGCTTAAATGGCGCTCCCCGACGCAACTCTGTGCGCTCGCGATGAAGCGTATCCATAGTGAACTGCATAGCAGGAGACTTTGACTTTGTCTTAATCTGCTTGCGTCCTTTTCGAACTAATTGGTTTACTGTTGGCATAATAGTCTAAAAATATGGCAAAAGAGTAACACGCCAAGCAAAAATGGTCAACGTTTCTGGGGATCTATTGACTTTTACTCAAAATCGGACTATATTATCGCGTTCCACTGACCCCAACCAGGCCACAAAAGGCCATTGCCCAAGGAGGGCAAAAACATGACCGAGTTCGTGAACTGGATGCGTACCCTCTGGCTGATCTTCTACCAAGGAATGCGGAGGGGGTGGCGTGATGCCGTCGACGACCTCATGGTCGACGAGTGCGAAGAATGCGCCCGCGACCTGTCGGAGCTCATCTGCTCCGACTACGTGGACGACACCACTGTCAAGCGATCGTGGCTCAAATTCATGCGGGACCACAAGCATGACTCAATGTTTGCTGAGGCCATCGGCGGAATCATCGCCGACTTCAGCAGACGCAGGCCGGAGCTCATGGAGGAATGCATGCCCTCCGAAGCTCCCCCTCGCCTCCTCCCAATCAAATCCGAAATCGGGGACGTCGACGAGGACGACTCCGAATTTCAGTCGCCACCGCGCGACTAGGCTCCCTTCTACCCCTGCCCCGCGCCGTCTCATCGGTCGCGGGGTTTGCGCTTTTACTTAAAATAAAATTTTTCATACTATGGACGATCGTTCATAGTATGAAAAATTTCATATCACTGATATCTAACCATTTTGACCTTCCAAACCTCGGACAAAATAGACCCGGCTTTGTCAGACTTTAAACCCCGTTAACCATTCCTTTAAAAAATCAAACCAAATAGCCCTAAGCAATTCTCCCCCACTAATTTTGAGCAAACAAAATATGATGGTTCGCTCACAAAAAAGAAAATATTAAATGATGTAAAAATAGAAATCATTACCAGGGCAAACAAAATCTTTGGTCCGTACATGGCAATCTGCATTCTTAATCTCTGGTGTTCTGGCTTTACGAGCAATGCATCTAAAACTTTTGAGCCATCCAATGGATAAATTGGAACAATGTTAAAAAACATTAAAAACAAATTGATAATGACCAGTAACAGCAAAAAAGCAAACAACAAACTCATCTGATCAAACATACCAACAACTAGCATCGCCCGCAAAACAATGCTGGCAAGTGTTGCCATTACTAAATTTGATGCCGGGCCGGCAAGCGCAATGAGCAATGAATCACGCCTCGGGTCTTGCAGATTGTAAGGATTAAATGGCACAGGTTTTGCCCAACCAAATCCAAGAGTGACAAGCAAAACCATTCCCATAACGTCAATGTGTGCAAGTGGATTTAATGTTAGGCGACCAGCCAGCTCCGCAGTTTTATCACCCTTAATATTTGCCATCCAGGCATGTGAAAACTCGTGAACAGTCAAAGAAATAAGAATCGCTGCTAGCCAAACCATCAAAAGCATTGGTTGTCCAAACAATAAAGATAAAATCATAATTATTCTTCCCTAACCTCTATGTCTGCTCCAATTGATTTAAGTTTTCCGTACAAATCCTCGTACCCGCGCTCCAAATGCTCGACTCCGTCAATCTCTGAAGTTCCATCTGCCACAAGTGCCGCGGCCACATAAGCAAGGCCTGCGCGAATATCTGGCACGGTCATTTTTGATGCTTTTAATGGAGTTAGTCCTTTGATTACTGCTGAATGTTTAAAGTTTTGATCGGCAAATCGACATTTCAATTCTCCCAAACATTTTGTGGAAAGTGTGATATCAGCACCCATTTCGTTTAATGTTTTTGTATAAGCAAATCGATCTTCCCAAACAGTTTCGTGAACTACTGACGTACCCTTGGCTTGAGTCAAGGCAACAACAAATGGTTGTTGCCAATCTGTTGAAAATCCAGGGTGCGCATCAGTTTCAATTTCTATCCCCGAGTATACTGAAGCGCCCTTAAATAATATTCCATCTGGTTCTACGATATATTCTCCGCCAATACGACGAACAGCATTCAAAAATGTAATCATACTGCTATGCCCAGCATCTCGACAAAATATTTCACCGCGAGTTGCAAGTGCAATGCAAGCGTATGAAGCAGCCTCAAGTCGATCAGCGATAACGCGATGAGTGCAACCATGTAATTTTTCTACACCAATAATTTCAAATTCCCTACCAGCGCCACGCTGGACGATTGCTCCCATCTTTTGCAACATCATGATCAAGGAAATAATCTCTGGTTCGATTGCTGCATTTTTTATCACTGTCCTACCTTCTGCTAAAACCGCTGCAAATAAAATTGTTTCCGTCGCACCAACCGAAGGATAATCTAATTCAATTTTTGTCCCTTTTAGCCTACCGTTTGTTTTTACCAAAAATGCACCTTCCCGCTCTTCCACTATCGCTCCCATTTTCTTAAGAGCTTCAAGATGAAAGTTAACTGGTCTTGGACCGATCTTGTCACCCTCTGGTTTCGGGACATAAGCTTCACCAGCACGGTGCAATAAAGGTGCGACAGTTAAAATCGACAAACGATTTCGAACTGACATTTCCAAGGCTGACGTTTTGGTAATTTCAGGAACACTTATAGTTACTGCGTGATCAGAGATCTGGGTCCTCCCGCCAAAAGTTTCAATCAGTTCACAAGCAATATCAGTTTCTTGATGCAGGGGTACATTTTCAATAACAACTTCCTGATCAGTCAACATTGATGCAATGATCATTTTTGATGCTGCATTTTTTGCTCCAGCAATAACGACTTCGCCCTTTAGTGGCTGACCACCAGTGATAAATAATTTTTTCATAGGTTTAATTAATAATAGGATCGCACATTTTCTGTCTTTTTTCAAACAAAAAAACTCAATCATGAGTTATACAGCCTCTTGACGGTAGAAGTGAATTGGTCCTCTCCCTCATGTGGGCATGTACGATATTTGCTTGCGAATCTATGAGCCGAAGCCCAATGAAACGTTACAAATTCGTTGAGAACCGCTGGATCCCCGCTTATACGCACTATTTCTAATGTGTACAGCTAGACTACGTTTATCGCAGATCATTCTTTCGAATTATCGGATCCTTTCACGATATTAGTGGCCAATTACGTTCTACCGTCTTGAAGCTACTTTAAGTATCCCAAAATTACACTAAAACTAAAAGAAAAACAGGTTAGTTTTATCCACCTGTTTTCCATAGCTTATCCACAACTTAAATTCCTTCACCAAAATGAAACCTATCTGTAAGTTTTTCGTAGGTAAATACTTCTTCATCCTTAAAAAATCTCTTGATTTCTACCACCGCTGATTCAAAAGAATCTGACGCGTGAACCATATTTGAAGGCACATTCATAGACATATCAGCTCGGATCGTACCCGCATCAGCTTCGCGCGGATTTGTTGAGCCAACGATTTTTCGAACCTCGTCAATTACGCCAATTCCTTCCCAAATCATGGCCACGACCGGTGTTTGCATCATAAACTTGAGCAGATCGTTAAAAAATGGCTTTTCTTTAAGGTGTCCATAATGCTCCGTTAACGTCACCTCATCTAAATGCGCCAATTTCATCGCAACAATCTTTAGACCCTTTTGCTCAAACCGCTCGATTACTCTTCCAACCAACTCACGCTGAACTGCGTCTGGCTTAATAAGGACCAATGTTCTTTGTACGTCTGCCATATTTTATTATTATTTATTACAGTTATTTTATAGTTAATTTGCGTTGTTTTCGCTCAGAATATAACAAAATAATTGAAATAAATCAAGAATAACTATTTTTCAAAGTATTGACGATCGTCAATACTTTGAAAAATTAAATTTTGGATGTAATAAATATTTTAAACCAATCATCTGACTTAAATCTAGAGGAAAATAATTTTTCTACATAACCACCTATATTCTTCCTGCACGACCAAACACTCCTGTGCACCTGTTCAAATCCTAACCTTCTTAACAAATATCTTACTTGATTACGTAATTTTCTATGTGCTTCTGGAACATCAAATGAGACAACGCATATTTGACCATTTTGTAATTCTTCTGCCCGCAAAGACAATTGTGTAATATATTCATCAAATCCAGCCTGCGAAAAGGAAGTCCAATACCAATCTGCAATTTTTTCTTTAATGATCATCCCTTTCTTTTCTAATCTTCTGAGTTCTTGTGCTCTGAGGTAAATCTCTCGTCTTTCCAAATACTCTCTAGCTCCTTCCATACCAAATTTGACTACTAATCCTGGCCTTGAAAGACCAAAATACGTATCTTCAACAAGACGACCGATTTCTAACATAAGGTTCGTTGCCCTTGAGTTAGGATGCATGGGCCATTGTTTTTCATGAAATTGACGATCGTTCATACTTTGAAAAATTATTTTTGTCTTTTTTATTACTGAGTGCAGTTTTAATATGTAATAATTCGATACCCATCCGGCGAGCAGATGACGCGCATGTCACCATTTATGTCGGTTCGATAAATGACGGCGTCCTCAGACTCGAGACGATCAAGCACTATTTGAGAAGGATGGCCGTAATCATTCTCTCCAACAGATATGATCGCAACTTCTGGATCAATAGCCTGTAGAAACTTATCACTCGAGGACGCACTACTACCATGATGACCCACTTTCAACACATCAATATCTCCCACATAATTTATAATCTGCTCTAATTGGTCTGACCCTAGATCACCTGTTAATAAAATACGTGAATTAAAACATGTTAAAAGCAAAACAATCGATCCGTCGTTTGGATCATCAAATATCTTTCCTTCCAAACTAGTATTTGGCCAAAGTACCTCGAGCTTCACGTCCTCCTGCAGTTGGATGCTCGACCCAACCATCACAATTTTATGTATATTCTCGCTCATGCCTTCAAACGCACCAGATACGCCTGTCTCGTAAACCTGCCCGCTTGTCCAAACTTCACCGACTTGATAACGACGTAAAACATCAACCAGTCCAGCAAGATGATCAGCGTGTGGATGCGTATTAACTATAAAATCTAATGATCTATCCCAAAAAGGCAAAACCTGTGACAGCTTTTCGATTACACAGCTCGATGGTCCGCCGTCCACGAGCACGTCAGTCTTAGCATCAATAAATATCGCATCCCCTTGCCCGACGTCAAAAACCCAAACCGAAACATCACTACGCCACCAAGATTGATATTGATAAGCTTGAAAAATAACAACAACAGCGATCGCGCAGGCGATAATTAGAATTTGTTTATAGTAAAGTTTGATTAGGCGCATATGAATATCGATTATAAATAAATAAGAACAGCACTATCCCCCACCCCAACAACGCAATAATTGTTATTGCTAAGGGAATAGATTCTAAATACAAATTCAAACTCGCAAATACTTTCACTGCCCAAAGCATTGAAGTTAAAGCCAGCCCGCCAGGAGCCGAGATAATGGCACCAAACTCAATGCTGACAAAGCCAATCAAAGTTGCGATTGATCCTCCAGCCATCGCCAGTGGAATCCACGGCAAAACAAATATGTTGGTAAGCAAGCTAGCAAACGAAAAAGTTCCAAACTGCAAAATAAGAATTGGCAAGCTGGCAAAAGTTGCTGACAAAGTTGCGATAATGGATTCTTGAATAAGTAATTTCTTTGGCAACCACTTAAATTTATTTTTCAAAATCGGGGACAAATAGATCAACCCAATTGTGGACGCCATGGAAAGCTGAAAACCGACATCGTCGCGCAATAACCTTGGATTGATAGCCAACATCAAAACAGCGGTGACGAGCAAAATATTTACCATGCTTGTTTTACGTTCTGTTTGATGAGCAAGTAATAAAACAATCCCCATTACTCCAGCGCGAAAAACTGCGGCGTCAGCGCCAGCTAATAAAATATAACCAGCAATCGAAGCAACTAAAAACGCAAACGCCTTTTGCCTTTTTACGCCGATTGATGCAAAAAATCCCATCGCGATCCAGAGCACTACGGAAATGTTATAACCTGACGCTGCCACAATATGCGTTGTTCCAGTTTTCAAAAATCTATCTTTCCACACGTCTGTGAACCTTTGCTCACCAAGAAGTAATCCGGCTAGAAGTGATGCGTGGGGCTCACCAAAAACTTGGTCTGACTTTTCTATGAAATTAATGCGAGCGTTAAGTAACGTTGCTATTAAAGCGCTTCCGCCACCTTCTGACTGTTTCCAAACTTGATACGAAAAACATGTTGCCCAAACATCTTTTGCCTGCAAATATCTATCATAGGCAAAATCCTCAATTGGCTTAGGTGCCTCAATAGTACACTTCACTTGGATTTGATCGCCGTATGAAAATTGAGGATAAAGCATAGTAGTCAAAAGCAGGCGATCCTCTAACTGTTGATTGCCAAAAGATAAATCTGTAAGTGTGACGTGTTGCCAAGACTCATTTGCATCAACCTCAACGACCAATCCTTTAATAGCAACCTCCTGCCCCGCCATTAAGGCAATAGATTTGGATGACGGGTAAGACTCGGTGTAACGCCAAAGTCCAAAGCTCACCCCAGCAACAACCAAGCACGCCAGTATGATATAAACCTGGAATCTCTTTCTTTGACGCCCACCGATGATAAACATCAACCCCAAAACCGATACGATGACAAAAAATGCAAAACCCCAAGACGCAAAAGCTATGCCTGCTAAAAACGCAATGCATAAAGTTCGCATGATTGTTGATGGTGTAAAAAACTTCATAAAGAAAAACTCCTGATATAGGAGTTTTTCGGCAGGCGTAAGCGGATCTCGTCATACATACAATATTATCCTTGCCTACCGTGTGTCAAGCACTTTTATCTATGGACCCGGAGGGAATTGAACCCTCAAAACGGATTTGACGAGATCCATTTGGCAACCTGCCGGGCCCACAGATATAAACGCTTAACATAAAAACTCCCGAGTGATCACCAAATATATTGATGATCGATTGGGAGTGTATGCTTTTATTTCAGCATTCTTTTTACCCTGGGTCAAGAGAAGCTGTGGACTTCTTTCTTAATATGAAACTTTGTTAAGGTTGAAATTCCCAGCGTCACAAACGCGGCCAAAATAAATGCTATCCAAATTGGTGCAAATAAAGTCAAAAATGCCAAAACAAGTACTATGGAAAAACGACCAACACTTAATGCAATC
>JAHILS010000091.1 GCA_018896835.1 Patescibacteria group bacterium
CGGATCTCGGTTGTGGATAACTCGGCGTCTGTGGACGGAGATCGGATCTTTGTCCACAGCGATGTTTGGTCTGGTTGTGCGTGCGTGGCTCCTGTATACTTATGTTATATGAAGTCTATATTTATTTATTTTTTGAAATTACGGGCACGAGCCATTTTGCGTAAATTTAATCCAAAAATTGTCGCGATTACTGGTTCAGTAGGGAAGACATCAGCTAAGGATGCGATTGCGCTGGTGTTGGCAGAGAAATATCGCGTGCGTACAGCCTACAAAAATTATAATAACGAATTTGGAGTTCCGTTTACAATCATTGGCGCGAAAAGTCCAAATAGGAATGTTTTTGGCTGGATCGCGCTTTTTGTGAAAACTTATTTTATAAAAAATTATCCAGAAGTTCTCGTGCTTGAGTATGGGGTGGATAAGCCGGGCGACATGGATTATCTTTGTGGGCTTGTGCGACCAGACATTGCGGTGGTGACTGGAATCTCAACAATTCACGCAGGAAATTTTCAAAGTGTGCGTGCGCTTGCTTGTGAAAAAGCAAAAATTACCCAATGTGTGCGCGAGAGTGGATGCGTTGTTCTAAATGAGGATGACGATCAGGTTCGTGCTATGGAAGAAGATGCTAACGTGCGCGTGGTGAAATATGGATCAAGGTCTTTGGAAAATACTTTTGGTGAGCTTGCACTGGAAACAAGAATCGACGCTAACTTTAGTTCTGGAGATGATTTTATTATTACGAGTGCGGATATTACGATCGGTGGAGCAAAATATGGAAGGCTTGAATTACAAAACATGATCGGCTATGCGCCGATGATGTCAGCCGTTTGTGCTTTAACAGTTGCCCACACAATGGAAGTTGATATTACAATTGCAATGCAAATTTTGCGTGATACATATCGAGCATCTCCAGGCAGACTAAATCCAATTGCCGGCATCAAGGGCTCGTTAATTATTGATGATTCATATAATGCAGCGCCTTCGGCTATGCAAAACGGTCTGGAAGTTTTGCGAGCATTCACATTAGTTGAAGGTAAAGACCGGAAAATTGCAGTGCTTGGGCAAATGGCTGAGCTGGGGCAATACACAGATCAGGAACATAGGTTGATTGGTCTGAAGGTGGCGGAGGTTGCTGACATGTTTGTGGCAGTTGGGGAGAATATGCGAACAGCAGTTGATTCAGCCATCGAGGCTGGCATGTATAAAGAAGCTATTGAGTGGTTTGCAACCAGTGAAGAAGCAGGGCGCTATCTAGATCGTGAAATTCAAGAAGGCGACATTGTTTACGTAAAAGGATCTCAGTCGTCACGCATGGAAAAAGTTGTTAAGGATTTGATGGCTGAGCCACTACGAGCATCAGAATTATTAGTTCGTCAGGAAGATAAGTGGTTACGTGAATAGAAACGATAATATAAAACATGTCACGCCCGGGCTTGCGAGGAAGCACGGGCGTTTAAGTTATGGCTTTGTGGGAGTCATGCCCGCGTTTTGCAAGGTGAACAGGCCGGAGGGTCCGTCACGATGCAGGCGCATGACTTGCCAGGCCTTCGGTCTTTGCACGACCACTCCGCAGAGCAGGAATGCAAAGAGTTCAGAGAGCGGGTTCTGGCAGACGAGGACCGCATTGAGGACCTGCGTCCTTTCTCGGATCAAGAGCAACGACAGGTCGTTTCGCTTTTGATCTAAAATTTTCTCGTACCAGATAGGATAGTGTTTCCTGAGGTATGAGATCAAGCTTAGTGGTTCTTGGCCTGCTTGTCTTGAGTGCTCTACGTAAGTGGTATAGCGATCAAGTTTGCTAAAGCCTTTAACCTGTTCGTCCGCCGGACTACTCATACGGGCGTCGCAGATGATCGAGCTAATACGCCTCCCGGGCAGTTCAGCGATCGTGCTTGCGCAGTGCAAGCCGGCGACGTTTGGAGGAAGGCACAGGCGGGTGATGCTGGTGGGGATCGACCGTACCAGGTCAAACGCCGGCACTTTACGTTGTGTGGTCTGCCTGGGGCATACCACCAGATACACGTTGGTAATCATGGTTGCCTCCAAGGCGGTGTAAGATGACTGACTTAATCTTTGCTTATAAATTAGTTTTCGTCAATCTCACCTGCATATATTAGCGTCGAAATGCGTATAATTGTATATACCAACCCCAGGGGTTGGTAATTTTGTGGATAACTTTATTTTTGTCAATTTTTGCTTTGAAACTAGACCGGCCAACACAAAATGTTGGCCGGTCTAGTTCTAAATTGCATTTAAAAACACGACGCGCCCAGTCTGCTGACTGGGCGCACGAACGAACGATCTCGGGGCTACTCGCCTGCGGAGCTGGCCTTGAGGCCTGCCTGGAAGCCGGCCTCGAAGATGGTGGCGAGCAGGTCAGACACGATGTGGGTGTTGGGGGAGATCGTGAGCGAGTCGAGGCACAGAAGCACCTCGAGCGCGTGGCTCAGATCACACGCATCACCGATCGACTCATTTTCCAGGGAGTCGGGCACGATCCATGAGTATGTGATCCTGGTATCATTGCGGATGAAGTTGCGGCGTGTGAATTCTTCGGCACCTTCACTCAAGAACCTCTCAGCAGGCTCGTCCTTGACGAGCACACAATAGGTTTTTCTTCTCGGTTCCGACACACGAAGGATGACGACCGGCATTGTGTCTCTTCCTTTCGGTTTATAACTCGCTCGGGAATGAACGAGGTGAATTTATATCATTTCATATCATTTTAGTCAACCAAAAAGACCGGCAATGCCGGTCTTTTGTGATTATTCCTTCATCATTCTCTTAGGTAATGGCTTTTTGCGACGAACTCCGTATTTTTCGACTCGATGTTCTATGAAGTTTACGATTTTAAAAGCTACGTCAACGCCAGAGCCTTTGCTTATTCCTTCAATGCCAGGGTTGGAATTTACTTCAATTACTTTTGGTCCCTTGTGCGTGCGCAAGATATCAACTCCGGAAATATCCAGTCCCATAAC
>JAHILS010000027.1 GCA_018896835.1 Patescibacteria group bacterium
AACTTCCCTTGCCGTCAGTAATACAAGCATCATAGTCTGTGGAAAAATACATGTCCAGCACCTGGTGCTGGACATGTGCGTTTTGGTGCAAGACTGGGGGCTGGACATGTTCGATTTTTGATTTTTGAGGCCTTGTGAGAGGATACCGTTACCTTTTGGGTGCCTGAAAAGGTGTTTTCTTCTTTAAAGTCTGCTAAGATTCTGATGTTTAACTAGTTAAAGTGCCTATTATGTTAAAAAAAACACTGTCCTTTTTGTCCGAAATGTCAAAGTGTTAAGACAATTAAAAAAGGAAGCCGTAGAGGAGTAAATAGATATTTTTGCCAGAGCTGTAAAGGCTCTTTTTCTGTTAGTCACGATCGGAAAAAAGAAGTCCTTTGGATTCCTCACATCGATGGGATTCCTTTTAGAAAACTTGGGGACGAAAATAATCTTTCTGGAAAACAAACTTATCAACGTGTTTTTAAAGAATTAAAATCTTTGCCAGATTGTTTTGAGATAACCCGAGAGTGTTGTGAATACTCTTTTGGTATTTTAATTATCGACGGCAAATATATTAAGGTCCGTGGTTATAAAGAAAAAATCCCTTATATTTATCTCATCGATTATTTAACTCACGATATTTTATTTGGAGTCTTGGCTCGAGCCGAGAGTGAAGAGGCATTTTTAGATATTTTTAAAAAGTTAAAACAACTAAACTATCCCTTAAAAATAATTGTCTCAGACGATCGTTCTTCGCTTCCTATAGCCCTAAAACAGGTCTATCCGAATATTCAGAACCAATTGTGTATAAACCATTATTTAGAGAACATAAGAAAGAATTTGAACGTTCGTACAGATCCAACTCACCGCCGCTTTTTCAATTCGTTAAAAAAGCATGTCTTCGAGGAATACGAAAATGATGAAAAGTTAAACAAGGCCTTAATTTATATTTCTGACAATCATTGTAAAAATATTCCCGTTCGACAAAGAATTATTTTAGAAATCGATCAAAGAAGAAAAGAATTATTCGCTTACAAAAATTTTCCAGACTGTCCAAATAATACTAATTTAATTGAACTTTTTAATTCCCATTTCAATATCAGGCTTAAAGCTTTGAAAGGTTTTAAAAACCTGAATCATGCCAAGCTTTGGTTAAACGGTCTTGTTATCCGAAGACGAACAAAACCATTCACTGACTGCGGTCCGAAATTCAAACATTTAAACGGCAAATCTTCCCTCCAAATGAGTATTAAAAAACAGGCTTACTGGCCTGAAATTCCTGGTTTAAAAGCACCCAAAAGGTAACGGTAACACCAAGAGGTGGGTGGCAGAAGGTGAATCGCTTCGGCTCAACGTACTCCAGTAAGCCTTAATGGAGGAGCCGTTTGGCGAAACACTTACGAATTGGATGACTGCGGGGGTACGGCTGTACGGTTGCCGGCCCGTTGTGGTCCCTGAGGGACTTTCCTGGGAGTCCGCCTCATGGCACTGCGCTAGGGAACCCAGCGACTGGCCCGGCGGTGGCCTCACCCTTATCCCCGCGTTTGCGGGTCGTGTGGGACCTCTGGGGCTCGGACTTCGTGATCCGCGCCCCCGCAGTCAAAATTTTGGTTGCGTGTCATGGCCGGAACTTATCCAGCTTCTCTGGTCAACCCTTGCGGGGACCAAGTGGACATGACAGGCAACCATCACTCTAGCCGAGTGTTTCAATCCCCTCGGTAGCGGGGCAAGGGGCTTTTCTCCCCACGGTCCCTCTAATCGGGACCAGCTAGCTCGGCCGAGCTAAAAGTACGATGAGGACAATGTGCCAGATATTAGTGAAATTGTCAAACAAAATAACAAAATAGCCCATAGATAGGGCTATTTTGCGAGATGATTAAAGTGTTACTTAACAGTGATTTTGATTTGGTCTTGGACAGCGTCGATTGTTACTGTGCTTTCTTCTGGAACTTCTCCACGCACGATCATGAGCGCTAGTGGATCAAGGATTTGGTGTTGGATCAGTCGTTTGAGTGGGCGGGCGCCGTATTGTGGATCAAACCCCTCGGTTGCCAGGTATTTTTTTGCTCGCTCCAAAACCTTGAGCATAATCCGCTTTTGGTCAATCAGCCTTTGGGCAATAACTGCAACCTGTAAGGAAACAATTTCCCCAATATTGAGTTTGGACAGACCGTGGAAGAAAATGATTTCGTCCACACGGTTTAAGAACTCTGGTCTAAATTGTTCTTTAAGCATTTCCATGACATGCTTTTTAATACCATTTTCGTCATTATCCTTTTTTTGTTCCTCATCATCAAATCCAATAGCTCCATTTTTTCCAGCTCGAAGTATGGCGTCTGACCCAATGTTGGAAGTCATGATAATGATGGTGTTTTTGAAGTTTACTTTGCGACCTTTAGCGTCAGTGAGGTGCCCGTCGTCAAGAACCTGCAAAAGCATGTTAAACACATCAGGATGAGCTTTTTCTATTTCGTCAAAGAGAATCACACAGTATGGTCGGCGTCGTACTTTCTCGGTTAGCTGACCAGCTTCATCGTGCCCGATGTATCCAGGAGGCGAGCCGATCAACTTGCTTACGCTGTGCTTTTCCATGTATTCAGACATGTCTACACGGATAAGTGCTTCGTCGTCATCAAACATGAATCGCGCCAAAACCTTGGCAAGCTCTGTTTTTCCAACACCAGTTGGCCCTAAGAATATGAAAGATCCGATTGGGCGATGTTCCTCGGAAATACCAGCCCGCGATCGGCGTAGTGCGTTACTCACGGCATCAATGGCTTCGTCTTGACCAACAACATACTTTTTAAGTTCATTCTCCATTGACGCCAGTTTTTGCATCTCGCTTTGAAGCATTTTTGAAATCGGAATATGAGTCCAGCGAGAAACAATGGCAGCGATTTCCTCGGGACCGATGTGTTCTTTGAGCAGTCCTCGTTCTTCTTGAAAATTCTTCAGCTCTTCCTGAGCCTTCTCTAATTCCTTTCGTTTGGCCGGGATTGTCCCATAGCGGATTTCAGCAACTTTTTGCAGGTCGCCTTTACGCTCCTCTTGCTCGGCCTCGTTGGTTAGCTTATCGATTTCATTTTTTAAGGACCTGATTGATTCAATGATACTTTTTTCATTTCTCCACCGTAATTCAAGCTCGCCTGACGCTTCTTTGGAGTCGGCAATAGCCTTTTCTACGGTTTTAAGTTGCAGTTTTGATCTCTTATCCTTTTCTTTAAGTAGCGATTGTTTTTCGATTTCTAATCGCATTTCTTCACGTTTAAGCTTATCCAACTCCTCTGGCATAGAGTCGATTTGCATGCGCAAAGCAGCAGCAGCTTCGTCCATCAAATCAATTGCTTTGTCTGGCAAAAAACGGTCGCTAATGTATCTGCTTGATAGCTCAGCTGCGGCCACTATTGCCGAATCACTAATGCGCACACCGTGGTGGATTTCGTATTTTTCTTTGATTCCACGCAAAATAGCAATAGTATCTTCTACTGATGGCTCCTCAATAATTACTGGTTGAAAACGTCTCTCAAAAGCAGGATCTTTTTCGATGTGCTTTTGATATTCCTTTAGCGTTGTGGCACCAATTACTCTCATCTCACCTCTTGCCAGGGCTGGTTTGAGCATATTAGAAGCATCAAGCGGTGAATCCTCACCTTTACCAGCGCCCATAAGCGTGTGAAGCTCATCAATAAAAAGAATCATTTTTCCGTTGGATTTTTCAATTTCCTTAATAACTGCTTTAAGGCGTTCCTCAAATTCACCACGGAACTTTGTGCCTGCCACCAAAGATCCCATATCAAGCGAAACAATTTCGTGGTCTTTTAGCATCTCTGGTACGTCGCCGGCCACAATTCGCTGGGCCAGACCTTCGGCAACAGCTGTTTTTCCCACTCCAGCTTCACCGATTAGAACTGGATTATTTTTTGTCCGCCTGACCAAGACTTGCATCACGCGTCTAATTTCTTCATCCCGACCAATGACTGGGTCAAGCTTTCCTTGGCGAGCATACTCGGTCAGGTTTAGGCTGTATTTTTCCAAAGCCTGGAATTTTGCTTCTGGGTCGGCAGAATCAACTTTTTGATTTCCTCGAACGTCTTTTAAAGCTTCGAGTGTTAATTCCACAGTAACACCTTTTGATGCTAGGAATTGAGCGACTTGTTTGTTGCTTAGTAAGGCTAGAAATAGATGTTCAGTTGAGATAAATTCATCGCCAAATTGCTTGGCATGTTTTGCGCTTTCTTGAAAAACTTTTGCTAGGGTAGGGGAGAGTAATATCTGTCCCATGTTGGCTTGGGAAAATCCAAAGCTCTTGGGAAGATTATTTAAAATTTGATCAATATTTTTTGAAATCGAGTTAACGTCAACCTGCATTTTTGCGAGCACCGCCTGGATGATGCCGTCTTCTTGATTGACCAGGCTGGCTAAAAGGTGAATCGGGTCAACGGCTTGCTGACCGTTTTCGTTGGCAAGCATTTGGGCGATTTGAATTGCTTCTTGTGATTTGGAAGTAAAATTATTTGGAATCATATTATTGATCTAATTAGCACTCACAAGTATAGAGTGCCAATTTTGAAAAGTCAAGATTTA
>JAHILS010000028.1 GCA_018896835.1 Patescibacteria group bacterium
AAAAAAAGGTGATTTCAAAGCATATTCTACCTTTGAAATCACCCTATTGTCAAAATTTTCTAATGTATATTACTTACTCAATTGAGATGACTTTATATTCCATTTCTCCGCCAGGTGTTTTGATTTTTGAAGTATCCCCAACACAAAGTCCAATAAAACCATTTCCGAGTGGTGATTCATTGCTGATTTTACCATTCATTGGGTCTGACTCAGTAGCGCCAACTATTTCAAATATTTTTTCTATTCCACCAATTGAAACCTTGAATTTTGTTCCTAGATTGATCTTATTTCCTCCTGTTTTACTTTCAACAATTACTGCATTGCGAATAGTGTCTTCAAGCTCGAGAATACGAGTTTCGTTTTGACCTTGGCGTTCCTTCGCGTCGTGATATTCAAAGTTTTCCGAAAGATCACCAAGTTCCTTGGCAGAGCCAATTTGCTCGGAAAGCTGTTGACGGATAATGGTTTTTCTTTCATGCAACTCTTCGTGAATCTTAGCGAGACCGTCAGTTGATAAATATTGCGGTTGTGACATAAATGAATTAAACACCGCCATTTGGCGGTTTTAGATATTTTATATAATAGAATGATAGCAGAAAAACTATGAATAAGTCAACAAAATTGCTTGTGTATAGATTAGTATAACGCACCCGCAATATGCGGGTGCGTTATAGGCTAATATAAATTTAAATTCTATTTCTTATTTCTTTTTCTTTTTTCTGCAAAATAGTAGATTACTGAACCGAGGAAATTCAAAAATATTAAGATAAGTATCCACATCATTCTATCTTCCTTCTGATTTTTTATTGCGTCTACCAACATTAATATCCAAAATACAAAGAAGAATATGGCAATAGCAAACATTATAATTGGAATAAGAAAAACAAATTTTGGTATCTGGTCGCATGGTACTTCCTCACCATTAAGCGTACAAACAGCTAGTACGTTATGTGCGCTGGAAAGAAAGACGGTAAGTATTGCAAGAAATTTTCCTAGAGGTTTAATTCTCATAGATATTTTTGATTAGTTAAATTATTTATCAGATATATAATACCACTTTAATTCTGTGCGGAAAACCAGTAATTAATAATATCCAACGAAAGTGGTACTGCGATGTTGTCGTTTCCGCCTTCTTCGATCAAGACAGTCACAACAATCTGCGGATCTTCAAACGGCGCGAAGCCAGTAAACCACGAGTGAGGAATGCCGTCGGTTGACCATTGAGCTGTTCCTGTTTTTCCAGCCACTTCAACAACAGCAGATTGCATTGATCGGGCGCTACCAGCAGTAACTGTTTGGCGCATTGCGTCTTGAACTATTTTTGCAGTGCCGGAATCAATAATTGTTCTTTGTGAGACATCAAGTCCGCTATTTAGATGTGGAGTAATAAGTGATCCGCCATTTGCAAATACGGCAGTTGATTGCGCGATTTGCAATGGTGTAACGAGTAGGTCGCCTTGACCAATAGCAACGTGATATGTATCGCCTATGTACCACTGTTCACCCTTTGTTTCTTCTTTCCACTGTTTGCTTGGTAAAAATCCATTAGCCTCCCCTGGCAAATCAATACCAGTTTGTGATCCAAATCCAAAAAGTGAGGCATATTGCATCATTTGCTCAATTCCTAAACCTTCAAAGTCATCCTTTCCACCGCCGATGTAGTAAAAAAATGTATTCACTGAGTCAGCTATAGCGTGATAAACGTCAGTTAAGCCGTGCCCACCTGCTCTCCAGTCAGGAAAAAACCAAACACTCACCCAGATTCCACCAGTAGACATAAAAGTTGTATATGGCGTAATAATACCTTCTATTAAGGCCGCGGCTGCATAAACCGGCTTGATTGTTGAGCCAGATGGAAATTCACCAGCTATCGCTCGAGGGAAAAGTGGTTGATCTTCATCATTAATAAGGTTTGAATAACTTTCTTGTTCAATTCCTTCAGCAAAAAGATTTGCATCATATGCTGGCCAGGAAATAAGAGATAATATTTCTCCAGTATTTGGATCCATAACTATTACTGATGCTTTCGTTGCTACGCTTTTTAATAATTTTTCCTGAAGATCCGTTTCTATAAAAGACTGAAGCCTAATATCAAGAGTTGTATACAAATTTTGTCCATTTTTCGGATCAATTTTTGAAATTATTCTTTCAATATTTCCAAAGGCATCTACTTCTAAAAGCTCTTCACCATAAGTTCCATGCAATAGCGATTCATAGGTTTTCTCTAGCCCTTGCTTGCCAATATGATCAAATTGCCTATAGCCAAGATTTTTTATAGCTTCATATTCTTCTTCGTTAATAACAGATGTATAACCAATGATGTGAGATAGTGATGAAACTTCGTCTGTTACATATTCGCGTAGTGCATTTGTTTCAACTGAAATCCAGGGATCGTTTGAGCTCATTG
>JAHILS010000098.1 GCA_018896835.1 Patescibacteria group bacterium
CAAGCGGTACGAGCTTTGCGTCAGGAAAAGACTTGGCAACAAAAGGCACAATTGAGCTCACTCCATGCTCATTTTCAAATGTATTGTCCTCGATTCTCAAAACATCCAGGTCATCTGCAAGCTCGTCAATCAAATCGCTATCAGCTTCAACATTGCCATAATAAGTCTTCCAGCTTCCGTATGTAGTTTGCAATGGTGAAACCCCCTGCGCAAAATGATTTGGGCTCAAAATAATTACTGTGTCAGCTTCCCTGCTACCAATTGTTTCAAAAACTTTGGCAATTTCGTCTGCGACAACTAAGTGATGGGCAACGATCGCAGACTTTGACTCAACATGATCCACATCGTCAGCCTTACCATATGCCCAGTCATAAAGTGATTGCGTGTATTGATCTGTTGAAAAAATCACATCTGACTTACTGCTTTGACCAATATTTGCCATAGAAAATACCGAGGGTTTTCCCTCGGCCCCCAAAATCCAACCAATTACAAACATGGACTCGATTATCACCAAAATCGTAATTATTAGCGCAATAATTCTAAATGTGGGCTTAAACATGCTCGGATTATACATCTAACTTTAGCCTTAAATCAACCTGCTTCCTCGCGGTCGTGGGGGTTCTTCTTTTTATCCGAATTCACCCACTTTGGGCCGATCGGCCCAAAGTGGGTGAATTTGTTTATAGTCTTGATAAAGGCCACAATTGCGAGTACGCCCAACTTAGACTAAAACATTGAAAAACTTACCCATTCCGACGATAGGAGGAAACCCAACTCTAGTTGCAAAATGATTAGTCGATATTCAACAAGACTTGGGACCCCTCCTATCGTCGGGGTGGGGATACAGACCACCCCTCACCCCTCCTTGGAAAAGGAGGGGAATCAAGTCTCAATTTCTCCCCCTTTCTATGGGGGAGGTAGAGAGGGTCTGCGAAATATGGCAGGGGTTATAGTGGGCAGAGCGCCCTATATTAAAAATCATTTCCTCTTTGCTCGAAGCGATCTATGGTATGAAACAGCGAAACGATGCGCTTCGTCGCGAGCTTTTTGAAATAATTGTTTTCCTGCTGTTGCCACGCGCGCCAGTTCTACATTTGCTTTGTCAAAAATTAACTCATCTTGTTTGCGATCAAATCCTTTTGCAATACCAATAACCGGAATATCAATATTCATCTCTCGCAATACCCTTTGTACACAATTCACCTGTGACTTTCCGCCGTCAATAATCATCACTTGTGGTAATTCCCAAGACTTCCGACCAATCTGAGCACGACGCAAGCGCCGACGAACAATCTCTTCCATCATGGCTACATCGTTTGCCCCCACAACAGTTTTAATTTTAAATTTACGATACTTGTTTTTGGCTGGTTCACCATTTTCAAAAACTACCATCGACCCGACAGCGTTGGTACCGGAAATATTACTAATGTCATAGGCCTCAATACGCCCGGCAAAATCAATAATAAAATCTTGAGGCGCGGAATATGGCATACTCACATCTTCTTTGGTGATGAGGGCAATATCTTGGATATGCTCAAGCGCAAAAACCTTCCTGCGCATCACTTCCGCCTCTTCAAAACGTTCCTCCTGCGCCAACTTAGTCATCCGACGTCTCATCTGCCCAAGTAACTGCACTTTTTTGCCGGCAAAAAATAACATCAGTTGCCTAATTATCTTCCGATAAGTTTTTGGATCAATGGCACCAGTGCAAACTCCGGGGCAAAAATTGAGGTGGGCATTAAAACATGGTCGATTCTTGCCGGTTTTTTCCGGCGAATCGCACACACTCCAGGGAATTGCCTTCCGAACTAAATCAAGCGCCCGCTTAAGCGAAGTGCCGCTTGTGTATGGGCCATACACGGCTAAGTATTTCTTTTTAGTCCTTGCTGAAAGCTCTTTTTGAAACGGCTTAATCCCCTCTCGCTCAAGCTCAAGCCCACGGCGAAGTAATGGCTTTGGGTAAAGCTCGTTTGTTATTACCAGATATAAAAAACTTTTGTCGTCTTTGAGCAAAATATTAAAGTAAGGCCGATGCTCTCTTATTTTGTTTGCCTCCAACAC
>JAHILS010000029.1 GCA_018896835.1 Patescibacteria group bacterium
CTCGGGTCATTTTTCACACGCCGTTGTAGCTCAGTGGTAGAGCACTTCCATGGTAAGGAAGGGGTCTCGGGTTCAAATCCCGACAACGGCTCCATTCTTCGCTCCTGTGGAGCTACGAATGGCAGGCCATACGATTTCGCTCCTGTGAAGCTACGAATGGCAGGCCATACGATTTCGCTCCTGTGAAGCTACGAATGGCAAGCTATACAATATTCACCGAACTTTGAAAGACAAGCTATGGGTTTGTCCTTCGAAGTTCGGTGAAACCGAAAGAAGAAGGGTCGGTACCGAAGCGGTCAAACGGGGCAGACTGTAAATCTGCTGGCAATAGCCTCCGAAGGTTCGAATCCTTCCCGGCCCACCATCATAAAACCCCAAATTAATTTGGGGTTTTATGTTTCTAAGAGAATTAGGTTTTTAGATATTTTCTTTTCGTCTAAACGTAATTGAGATTAGAAAGAGGACAACTCCAGAAACTATGACCATTGGACCGGTTGGGAGATCAGCTAGTTGTGAAATTAGGATTCCGGCAATGGCTGATATTATTCCAAAAATGATAGCAAGAATCTGGTAGGAAGACATATTTTTACTTAAGTTTTTTGCAGTGGCGGCCGGAATTGCAATCAGTGCTGCTGTAATTAGTCCGCCGACCAAGTAAACGCCAAGCGCCACCACGATGGCGATACAGACTAGATAAACTAAGTTATTCATGCTGACGTTAGCTCCTTCCATAACTGCCAAGTCTTCATACACGTTCATTAGCATGATTTTTTTGTAAATCTTTCCAACAACTATGAATACCACACAACTTAGCACAATGGTCGCTATTGTTTCCCACAAATTTATTTGCATAATATTTCCCACCAGCGCTTCTTCTGCTTCCTCAATTGGCAGAATAAGAAGGGCGGTTCCAACTCCAGAGGCAAATATGATTGCTGCTAAGTTTTCCATGGGGAGTTTTGTTTTCTTTTCTAGCAACCAGATCAAAACGGCTCCAATAAGTACAAAAGGGAAAGCGCCGAGTGAAATACTAAATCCCCAAATCATTGCCAAAGCAACGCCAGGAAGCGCTAAGTGAGCTAATGGTCCAGCCACGACCGTCATTTTTTTGGAAAGCATGAGCGTTCCTAAATATCCAGCTGTTCCACTGATAAAAATTCCGCTTAATAAAGAAAGTATAAATTGATATGGCATATCAGCAAGATTAGTGGTGTTCGTATAACTTAACTTCTGCTCCAAAGATTTCTTCTAACATTTCTTTGTTAATGATTTTTTTCGGAGCACCAAAGCAATGGTGACTTTTTCTGCTTAAACAAAGAACGTTCGTTGAGTGTTGGTAAACGATGTTAAGGTCATGCGTGACTAAGAAGATGGTGATCTGTTCTTTTTCTTGTAAAGAATCAAGTAGTGAATAGATTGTTTCACCTCCACCGATATCGATTCCTGACATGGGTTCATCAAGAAATAGAACGTCAGGGTGAGAGATTAAGACCCAGGCGACAAGCATTCTTTGGAATTGTCCGCCTGAAAGATGGCCAGCAGTTTTGTTAAGTATCCTTGTCTCCAGGCCAACTCTCTTAATGGCCTCCTTAACTTCCTGAATTTTTGGTTGAGAATCTTTTAAAGCAAACAGATCCATAACTGTCAGAGGTAGGTCTTTAAGTCTTAATTGACTAAGCCCTTGTGGTAGATATCCAATTCTTGGTTTTTTGTTCCAAGTGACAGTACCCTCGTATGGAATAAACCCAAGCAGAGTTCGCAAAAGCACACTTTTTCCAGCGCCGTTTGGACCCAAGATAGTTAAAATTTCGCCTGGCTTGACGTTAAAAGAAAGATTGTCGATTATTTTTTCTTTATCTAGTGTAACGTTCAAATTTTTTACCTCTAAAAGATTCATATTATTCTTGCCCATTGATTTTTATAGCTTTGCCATTGATAAGAGCATCGGCAATTTTTTTATAAGAAGAGTTTAAAATTCTTTGATAAGTGCTTTGTGATGTTTGCATTTTTTCTGCAGCTTCTTTTTGTTCCATATTACTGCTGTGGCGTAGTCGGTAGGCTTCAATTTCTTCGGCTGATAATTCAACTATTTCTAGCTGGCTCATAGGCACGCCCTGTGGTTTGAAAAAAGTAATATTTGGGTTAAAGGCTACTTTTCGGCAAAGTCTAGGTCTGGGCATAGAATTCTTTATTGGCTGATTATATCATTATTTTAGGAAAAAAAAGCTATTTAGCTTTTTTTTCTTTGGAATCGGCGCATCTTTTATTATTGAGGTTTTTGAGCGCTGATTTCTTCTTGGACCGCTGCTAATTGTTGCTTTAGCACTCTTTCTTGTTCTTCCAAGCTTGGAGTCCCAAAATTATATCTTGGGCAAGGGCACCCTCGTACGGTTCCGTTGCAAGCACCAAGTCCTCTTCCTGTTTTTTGGCCCTGGCCAGTTGGGCCAGTTCCATCTAATCTAGGCATATGATTATGTTTTTTATGAATTAATAATAGCTCGACCTTTATTACTATCTATTATGAATATACACCCATAATAAAATAGTGTCAAATAAAAAAAACACAGCCTTGGTCTTAAGGCTGTGTTTTTTTATTTAGCCATGTCGCTTGCGTTCAAATGCTTTTAAAAACTTTTTTCTGATTCTAATTGATTCTGGCGTTATTTCTACAAGTTCGTCGGGTCCAATGTATTCAAGGGCTTTTTCTAGGGTCATATCAAGTGGCGGGGTAAGCTTGATTGACATGTCAGCACCTGATGCTCGCATGTTTGTTAGCTTTTTTCCTTTGATTGGATTTACTTCAATAGTTTCTTTCATACTCTTTCCAATCACCATACCTTCGTAAACTTGAGTTCCAGGGCCGATGAAAAGCGGACCACGAGCCTGAATAGTATCAAGTGAGTAGGCTGACGTAATGCCGTCAAACCCTGAGATGATAGATCCGGTTTTCCTTGTATCAATTTCGCCAGTAAAAGGTCCATAGTGATCAAACTGGAATGAGAGCGTTCCTTCACCACGTGTGTCTGTAATAAATTCACTTTTATAACCAAGTAGTCCGCGGGTTGGAATAAGATATTCAAGCCGTGTTGATCCGTTTTGCGACTGAATATTGTGCATTTCGCCTTTACGCGCTCCTAGTTTTTCGATCACGATTCCTGCATATGCGTCTGGCACGTCCACGATTACCTGCATGATTGGTTCGAGTTTTTGTCCGTTTTCTTCTTTCAAAATTACTTGTGGTTGACCAACTTGCAGTTCAAAACCTTCTCGACGCATTTGCTCCAAAAGAATAGAGATATGCATTTCGCCCCGTCCACAGATTGTAAAAACGTCACCTGAGTCCAGTCCATCAACCAATAGTCCAACGTTGGTTTCACATTCTTTTTTGAGCCGATCACGAATTTGGCGTGATGTAATTAATGTTCCTTCTCGTCCAGCGAGGGGTGAGTTGTTGACCATGATATCCATTTTAAGTGTTGGTGGATCAATGGCAATAACTGGAAGTGGTTCTGCTTTTGGATCCTCGGCAATAGTATCGCCCACATAGACGTCAGGAATTCCTGCGATTTGCACAATGTCTCCGGCTACTGCAGATTCCACTTCAATGCGATTTAGTCCTTGAAATGTAAAGATTTTGGTAATTTTATGAGTGTCACGTTCTTGATTTGGAGTGATACGCGTGACTTTCATGCCAGAGCTAATAGTTCCTTCGAAAATTCGCCCAACAGCTAAGCGCCCAACATAGTCGTCGTATGCAAGGTTGGCTGGTTGCATACGCATTTGTGCTGTTTGATCACATGGTGCAATTGGCACAGAGTCAAGAATCATGTCAAAAAGCGGTTGCAGGTCTTCGCCTTGGTCGGTTATTTTGCGCAAGGCAATCCCTTTTTTAGCGTTTGTAAAAATATAAGGGAAGTTAAGCTGTTCTTCGGTTGCACCAAGCTCCACAAAAAGATCAAGCACCATATCTAAAACTTCGTTTGGTCGGGCGGTTGGCTTATCAATCTTATTGATGATCACGACTGGCTTAAGTCCAAGCGCTAAAGATTTTCGAAGAACAAATTTTGTTTGTGGCATTGGGCCCTCGTAGGCGTCGACTAGTAAAAAGACTGAGTCAACCATGCGAAGTACGCGTTCTACTTCTGACCCAAAGTCAGCGTGGCCCGGGGTGTCAACGATATTGACCTTTGTGCCCTGGAGCATGATTGAAGCATTTTTTGCATAGATGGTTATTCCTCGTTCTTTCTCAAGTTCATTAGAATCCATCACGCGATCTTCAATAACATCACGATCAGTAAACGTGTTTGATTGTTGTAACATGGCGTCAACAAGAGTTGTCTTTCCATGGTCAACGTGGGCAATAATGGCAATTGTTCTAAAATCCATAATTAAGTAGTGTTACTAGCGCGCGAGCATATCATGTTTCACTGATTTCGTCCATTGTTCTATAGTATCATCATACTAATTCATAACTAATATTTGTATGAAGGGATTTCACATAGAACTTGAGCAAGCTACACTTGAAAATGATAATTTTCGCAAGGTTCTCTATACAGGACCAAAAAGCCAGCTAGTATTGATGTCGCTTTTGCCAGGACAAGAGATAGGCAACGAAGTGCACGAAGACCACGATCAATTTATTCGTGTAGAGGAGGGAAGCGGTAAGGCGACAATCGGCGAGGATGAATTTGAGCTAGAAGACGGAAGTGCAATTGTGATTCCTGCTGGGGCATGGCATAACATTACAAACACATCCGAGCACGATCCAATGAAGCTTTATACTGTCTATGCGCCACCACAACATCCGGATGGTACTGTGCAAAAGGAAAAACCGGAGAATGATTAAAGAAAGGTAAAAGTAGATGAATAACCCATCCCGAATCCCGCCAACGGCGGGAGAGGGATCCAGTAGATTAATGGTTCAGACATTGTTAAATATGGCAATTTGTCCCGCCAACGGCGGGACTTTTATTTCACATCCTTTTGACTCAATATGACAATAAAAGTAAAGTAATTGGGCTGGGGATCATCTCAGCAAACCTGGCGGATCGAATGGATGGGAGCAATCCCAAGGCCATTCCATCGCGCCTCCCATGCAAACAACCGACAATTGCCGGTGCATCGGAGTCCATCATGTCATGTCGTCCCGAAC
>JAHILS010000003.1 GCA_018896835.1 Patescibacteria group bacterium
CAATCCTTTCTTTTTGAAAACTTCTTCTTTTGCATTTTTAATGATTTCAGATGTTGCAAAATCAGGCATACGAATAAGAAGTTTCCAATACCACTCTGAACGAGAAACCTCTAAAGCAGGTTTATTTGATTTTACCCACCACAAACCTTCCAATTTTGGGACACCAAAATCTTTACCTTGCTTTTTGCAAATATTTTTTACTCCATAAGCAAGAGGATATAAAGCCTCAACTGCTTTTGTAAATTCTTTTCCTGCTGGTTCTCCTTTTCCTTCAATTGTAAGAAATGGAATTTTGCCAAACTCTACGACAACAGGGGTATTTTTTGCTGTGTAATAAGATTTGTATTCTTTTGCATAATCTAATTTTGTAGCCATATTATTATCCTTATAAATTAAAGTTTATAAAATTATTCATTTTCGTAGTGGAGCGGAGAAAATACCATATTATCCCCCTCTATAATAAAAGAAAAAATCAAATTTATCCATATTTTGAAAGCCTATCTTCATTTTATCTCAAGAAAAATATTTTTTGAATTGCGTATAACTCGTTCTTATGCGAAGTGTTTTCGTGTTTTATACTTTATTATGTATTTTATCTGAATAATTAATGACAAATCTTTTATTCCAAACTTCAAACCACCACTTTCTAATTCTTTACATCATCCCCAAATACCAATCAGCGATTGCTTGACCGAAGAAGAGCGTGATTATTATTGAGATTGCCATAAAGGTTCCAAATGGGACGTGACTGTCTGGTTTGCGATGTTTAAATGCAATTAAGAAAATTCCACAAATCGCTCCAAGAATGTATGAGATTAGCAGTGCAACAATTCCAGATTTAACCCCCAGCAACACGCCCATTAAAAGTCCCACTCGAACATCGCCTGACCCGACCCATTTGCCTTTGGAAACTATTAATTGAAAGGCAAAAAAAGATCCGATCAATAATCCTGCTAAAAGAGTCCAGGTTGGGTCAGCGCCAAGCCATAGGTTAGCTAGTAGCGCAATAATGATTGGCGGAATAGAAAACCTGTCCATGATTATGCTGTATTTATAATCGTAGACAAAAATTATCAGTAGGAAACAAGCAACGATTGCATCTCGGACAAATATAATTAGCCACTCTGACTGATCTTCAAAACCAGCAAAACCAAATCCAAACAAGGCGCGAATAAATAAAAGTCCAAAAATAATTCCTGTCACCATCTCAATCACTGGATATTGCCAGGAAATTACTGATGAACAATTTCGACACCTGCCATGAAGATTAAAAAAACTGATGATCGGCACATTATCAACCCAATGAATTGGCTTCATGCACTTCATACACTTTGACCTTCCCTTCATGGGAATGTTTGCCTGAGCTCTAAATATTACTGAATTAAGAAAGCTTCCAAAACATATTCCCAAAAGGCTAACAACAATTGTCCAAAATATTTCCATATATTTATTGTGAAATTGTTACAGGAAGATCGCACGCACCGGGTTCTAATCCGCTTTGAGTTGCGCAATTCAATCCTTTTTGCAAATTAATTATTGGATTATCATGCTCAAGTTCAAACCCGATTCGGTAGTCGCCATCTTCTGCCACGTAACAATAGGCATTTGATATGTCACCACAAGAAGAAAGGCCATCAAGACCTGTTGCTGGTGTAGCGCCGATGCTTTCCAAATATGTATTATCATTGCAAACCGCCAAAAATCCTTGCTCAGCCAAACATGAAGTTCCAGCCATGCCAAGTGGAATATATTCTGCTGACTGCGGATATTCGTTGTGATTTATAAAATATAGTTCAAGTCCAGCTTGCATCTGCCTGACGTCAGACATACGCACCGCGTCTCTTGTGCGAGACCTGGCAGTGCTAACAGCAATAACTGCTGTAATTCCCAGTATTCCAATTATGGCCGCGATAATCAGAACCTCAATTTTTGTAAAACCTTTTGTATACATATTTGATTTGCTAAATTTATTTATTGAGTAATTCGCGCATTTTTTCCACTGCTTCATGCGCAACAAAATGTCCAATTAGTAAGTAATCACTAGCGCCAGCATTTCTTGATGCCTGAACTTCTTTTAAGTCAGCGTCCTTTGCCAAAATCACAATCTTCATCTTTTGAGCTGATGGCATTGACTTTATTCTTATTACCTCGCTAACAATATCAGTCGAGCACTCTTTTTGGATTAGAGCGATGTTTGGTTGATTCTTTGCAATTAGAATATCTGCTTCTTTAAAGTTTTCCGCTATCATCACTTCCCAACCATCATTTTCAAACTTGCGCCCGTACAATCCGGCTAGATATGGATCACAGGAAATAACAAGTATTGATTTTTCAGGCATAGGTCGAACTACTTTTCACTAAGTGTTTTCATTGCTAACCCAACCGCCACTGACATCCTTGGCCCAATTTCGGACAGCACTTCCTGTGTTCCTTCTGGAACTGCAATCCTTGCCCATGGGTTTCCGATGTATACATTAATATTCAATGCTTCAGTTAAAAATGGATCAAGGTATGGTAAATAAGCTGACCCCCCAGTTAAAATAATCTTTTCAACGTCAGAGTAATCATGAAAATCCTGTTGAGCATAAAGATCAAGCGCATACTTAATCTCGTGCAAAATCGGCATAATTGCTTCCCGGATAATGTTAGGAATTTGCTGATCTTTTTTAGCTGAAATTGCCAAGTCAAACTTTACCTGCTCGGCTTGTGCTGGAGAGATGCTCATCTGTTTGGCAATGGCTTGGGTAACATTTATTCCACCAGCCTTGATCGAGCGATGTAAAAACGGTATTCCGCCGTGAACAATATTTATATTTGTTCGCTCATAGCCTATGTCAACAATCATAATTCGCGCCATGTCTTTTCCAATAAGCGAACGGATTAACGCAAACGATTCAGTTTCCAGTGAAACTAGTTGAAGCTTGGCGAGTTTAAAAATGTCGATATATTTCTGGACCAAGTCTTTTGGCGCACCTGACACCAAAACTCTAATATGCTTTTGTTCTTTTACTTCTAGAATGTCTGTGGCTGGCTTTTCATTTTTTTTATCTTTCTTGTTTTCTTTCTTTTCTTCTACGTCTTGTGGAAGCAAGTGTTTATCAATTACGGTTGAATCCAAAATCATTTCTTCGATTGGACGTGGAAGCAATTTTTTTACTTGAGCTTCAATGAGCGGTTTTAAATCCTCCTTTTTACTTTTTGGTTGCGGGATTGTCACCATGGCATGAAAAACATACTGTGAAGGCATAGCCGCATTTGCTTGCAAGGCCTTCATGCCGGATTTCTTAATTACTTCACGAATTAACTCCGATGCTTTTTGTGGCTGATCCAAAAGCGAACCGTCTGTGTGTGACGTTCTTTGGGCATGGCCATATGTTTCGAGTTTCGCCCGCCCCTTAAGCGGTGAAAGCTCAACCATTTTAATTCCGCCCGCACCAATGTCTATTCCTATCATTCCTTCAGCGCTGGTATTTTTTTTTGAAAAAAGTTTCATACATTTAGAATTGTATCACAATCCCAGTGCTTGATCGATCACTTTATTCACCTGTGCGTCTGCTTCTTTGTTCTGCTCGCGACGAACGTGTCTAAAAGTTACTCGATTAAATTTTGATCGCAAATTATGTACTTCTAAAAATTTACGCGCCAGTCCTTCGTTCTTTACTTTATACTCACCATTGAGTTGCTTAACAGCCAGTTCTGAATCCAAAACAGCGTCCACGTTTGTCGCCTTTAATTCCAACGCTTTTTGCAATCCAATGATTATTGCCTGATACTCAGCTTGATTATTTGTTGTCTCCCCAATATATTCACCCCCCTCGTAAAGCTTATCTGCCTGTTCATTCTGATCATTAAGAGCGTAAATAACAAAACCAGAGCCCGCTGGTCCTGGATTTCCTCTTGCTCCACCATCAGTATAAAGTCGTATGTGCATATGTTCTTATTTTATCACAATGTCCGCAATCTCTGCTTGAAGTTTTGTATTTCCGTTCCACTCATTTACTCGAAGCTTAAATGCAATGCTGGCAGTTGATCCGATTTTAAGTTGCGACGCATATTTTCCAAATCCAAAACCAATACATTCTAAGGCACTTCCATTATCTTCAAGCCGTAGGCGTAAATGTTTTCCTTCAGATCCAATCGCTTGAATTGATCCAACGGTGGCATTTTCAAGCGCAAAAACTGGAGTTGGATTGCCAGTGCCGAATGGTTCGAATTGCATTATGTTTTTATAAAATTCAAAATTAATATCTTTAACATCAACCTGCGCATCGATCAGGAACTCTTGCGACTCTAATTTTTCTTTTAAAACAATTTCTGCGTAAGCGTTAACTTTATTTGAAAATATCTCCACCATTTCCAAACTTTCTAACGTCAGCCCGCAAGCCTCTGGGTGTCCACCGGCTTTGATAAATATGTCTCCACACGCTCGCATCGCTTCCACCAAATGCAAACCATTTGCTGACCTGCCTGATCCGATAAATTGATCGCCAGATTTTGAAAGAGCAAATGTTGAAACATTAAATTCATTTGCTATTTTTCCAGCAACTAATCCTAGAATTCCAGGCGTCCAAGAATCGCTCCAAACAACATGGGCATACCTGGCTTCTTGCCCAATGATTTGCTGTTTCGCTTCTTGAAATGCAAAATCCGATATTCTTTGCCGTTCCCTGTTTAACATTTCTAGATTTTTTGAATACGAGTCTGCCTCGTCTTGAGTTTTTGCGTTTAGTGCGTCAAAAGCAACTGACGCATCTTTTAATCTACCAGCAGCATTAAGGCGTGGCCCGATTCTAAAACCAATATCATCTGTTTTAATTTTTCCAAGTTCAAGATTTGCGTTTTGAATAATTTTTAAAAGCCCGGGTCGACGAGTCCTGTTTAAAACCTTTAGTCCAAATTTTTCCAAAGCTCTGTTTTCGCCTAAAAGCGGAACAATGTCCGTGACCGTTGCGATCGCCACTAAATCAAGCAACCATTTTTCATAGCCGTCCCCAACTTTAATTCCACGCTCACGCGCACAAATCAACAACGCACAGGCAAACTTAAACGCCACACCAGTTCCACAGAGTTTTTTATTGGAATAATTTTCACCAGGCGCAAGCGGATGGATAATGACAGCAAACTTTGGTAATTGCTCAGCTAGTTGATGGTGATCGCAAATAATCACATCAAGCCCCGACTCTTCTCCAGCGTCAAGCTCTTTGGCATTGGATATTCCACAATCAACGGTAATTAGTAATGAAGTTTTATCTTTGATGATTTGATCAACTGTATGACTAGCCACGCCATATCCATCGCGTTCGCGGTGTGGCAGAAAAACAGACGCATTTAGCTCAACGCCCATAGCATCTGACACATGCTTTAAAACGTCCATAATCAAAGTTGACCCGCATATTCCGTCAGCGTCATAATCGCCATGAACAACAATCTTTTCTGATTTTTCAATAGCAATTAAAACTCTATCAACCGCAGTTTGCATTTGTAAAAATAAAAAAGGATCGTGTAAATCACGATCATAATCTGGATTTAAAAAAACCTCTGCATTCTGTGATGAAATCGACCGATTATGCAATAATTGCAAAACAATGTCATCGCTCACTCTTGGTTGTATCTGCCAAACCCGATTCATGAAACTAGAGCGTAAACCACTGAAGCAAAGGTCATGGCAACGATGGTAATAAGCGCAACAACACCTAGTGTTTTTTGCAGAATTTTTGAACTCTTTTTCATATTATCGTTTTAAAACATTTAAATAAGCTTCACTTGGGATATGAACCTTACCTTTCCCAAGCTCCATCATCTTCTTTTTTCCTTTTTTCTGTTTTTCTAAAAGCTTACGCTTTCGTGTAACATCTCCGCCGTAAAGCTTAGCAGTAACATCTTTTCGTAAAGCAGAAATCTTGTCCCCTGCAACTACCTTTCCGCCAACAGCGGCCTGAAGTTTAATGACGAATTGTTGTTTGGGGATTGATTCCTTAAGTGAATGAATAATGCGTTTGCCAAGCATGTGAGCATCGTCTCTATACGAAAACGTTGACAATGCCTCCACTGGGTCTTCAGCCACAAGAATATCAAGTCTAATAATGTCAGCTGGTCGATATTCAAAAACATTATAATTCATGGAAGCATATCCACTACTCATGCTTTTGAGCTTGTCATAAAAGTCGACAATTAAAGACGAAAGTGGAATTTCATATTTCAAGATTGCTCTTCCTTCTGACAGGTATTCTGTATTTTTGTAGACCCCATGACGCTCTTGGGCAAATGTCATGATTCCCCCAATGTACTCAACTGGTGTGATGACATCCAAATGTGCCCAAGGCTCTTCGATGCGATCAACATGGCCAGCGTCTGGCAGATCAATTGGACTTTTGATTACTTTTTGCTGTTGAATACCACGTTCATAAATGTGATAAGCGACAGATGGAACGGTGACTACCAACGAAAGTTGAAACTCTCGCTCAAGTCTTTCTTTGAGAATTTCCAAGTGAAGCATTCCTAAAAATCCAGCCCGAAATCCAAATCCCAGTGCTGGCGACTGTTCAGGCTCATAAGACAATGACGCATCATTTAATTTTAAGCGTTCCATTGCGTCGCGGAGTTCTTCAAAATTTCCACCTTCTTGTGGAAAAATGCCAGCAAAAACCATGGGATTTACTTCTTTATATCCAGGCAATGCCTCAACTTGCGTGACAGACGCGAGCGTCATGGTATCACCAACTCGACAGCCTTCGATTTCTTTAAGTCCTGTAACCACATATCCAATCTGGCCAGTTTCCAGCGCATCTGTGCTTAAAAATTTTGGCACGAGCGCTCCCACGTCCAAAATTTCAGTCGTAGTTTTTGATGCCATCATTTTTAATCGGTCTCTTTTTCGCAATACTCCATCAACAACCCGTACGTAAGCGACCACTCCTTTGTAGTCATCGTAATATGAATCAAAAACAAGCGCACGAGTTGAGCCAGTTTCTTTTCCGTTTGGACAAGTTACCACGCCCACTATTCTGTCTAATAATTTTTCCACGTTTTCTCCAGTCTTGGCTGACACAGCAATAATGTCATCCTCCTTGCAACCAATAAGATTGATAATTTCCTTTGTTCTAGCTGGAACGTCGGCGTTAGGAAGATCAATCTTGTTAAGGACTGGAATGATGTCAAGATTTTGATCTAGTGCTAAATATAGGTTAGCAAGAGTTTGAGCCTGAACTCCTTGTGTAGCGTCAACAAGCAAAATCGCGCCCTCAACAGCAGCAAGCGAGCGCGATACTTCATAATTAAAATCAATGTGACCAGGGGTATCAATCAAATTGAGCACGTACTCTTTTCCGTCCTTTACATACTTCATTCGAACTGGGGCGAGTTTGATGGTAATTCCTCGCTCGCGCTCAATGTCCATCTGATCTAAAAGCTGTTCCTTCATGAGGCGTTTATCAATTGAGCCTGTTTTTTCAAGCAAACGATCAGCTAAAGTAGACTTGCCGTGATCAATGTGGGCAATGATGCAAAAATTTCGTATACGATCCTGTGGGGTCATAGAATGCAAAAATAGTACCAAAAAACAAGTAATTTGTCGAAAATAATAATAAAATGTAGCAGAAAGCTGAGAGTAAAAAATTGAAAGTCTAAAATACAAATCTGCTCAAAAACTTACAGGAATTGGCTCTTTTGAGCAAAATCGATCTTTGTCCAATCTTTGTCCGCAATCACTACTCACGAAAAAACGGATTCAAAGCAACAAGCACAAGTGATACGATCGTATCACTTGTGCTTGTTTTCTTAGACAGCTTCCTTAAAAAATGATTCATCTAATAAGCAAAGAAGCTTAGGCCTTTCTTAAAACTATTAAGCTACAGTATTTAAAGCTAATCACCCCCAATTACTCCTGACCCGAAAACTTCTTTTCCGTTATAAAACACAATAAACTGCCCCGGGGCGACTGCGCGTTGAAGATTTTTAAAATTTACGCGCAAATCATTGTTTTCCATAAAATTAAATCGGCATTTTTGCAAAGGCTGGCGATAGCGGATTCTTGCTTTCATCTTAAACCCTCGCATTATATGCAGACTATTTGGCCAGGTCTGCACAATGTCAGTAGCCTCAAGCTCAGCTCGATACAACGATGGATCACCGTCATGTGCAACAACAATTTCATTTGTGCTAGCTCGACGCTCGACTACAAAATAAGGCTCAGCCCCGCCAAGATTGAGTCCATGACGCTGGCCGATTGTAAAAAACATGTGTCCATCATGCGATCCTAATACTCGACCGGAAGTATCAACAATATTTCCCGGTTGCTTCTCTATTCGTTTGCCTAAAAAATCAGAAAGAGCAACCTTACCAACAAAACAAATTCCTTGACTGTCCTTTTTGTCTGCAATATGCAGTCCACTTTTTTTTGCAATTCTTCTTACTCTAGCCTTTTTCAAATTTCCAACAGGAAACAAGCAATACTTGAGCTCATCTTGAGTAAGACGAGCTAAAAAGTAAGATTGATCCTTATTTTTGTCTTTACCAGCAAACAATCTTGAACAGTGTTTTGTATGTTTGACGCGCGCATAATGACCAGTTGCCACAAAATCGCAACCCAATTCCTTTGCTTTCTTTAGAAAATGTCCAAACTTCATGTACTTGTTACAAAGCACGTCAGGATTTGGTGTACGTCCCGCCTTATATTCATCAAGCATGTATTCATACACTTCTTTGCGATATTCTTGCTCAAAATCGAAAGTGTGAAATTCAATACCTAGCTTAGCCGCGACTCGCATAGCATCACGCTGTTCTGTTCGCCAACTGCATTCTGATATTTTCTCACCATCACAAACCTCATCACTCCAATTTTTCATAAATCCACCAATAACCTCATAGCCTTGTTTTTGCAATAATAAAGCTGCCACGCTTGAATCAACACCCCCGCTCATTCCAACTAAAACCTTGCCTTTATTCATATACAAAGATAATAGCACAGGCTTTGCTATCTGAAAATGACCAACATTGGCAAAAAAATACAAAAATCTGGTTGACAAAATTGAATTTTTGTGCTATCTTTGGCTTAGAATTCTCCACAGGCTGTGTATAAATAAACAGCCAAAAGAGATATAATTTATTTATAATAATGCTTAAATATATACATATGAGAACCGATGCAAAATTTGGTGATTCAATAGAAAAACTACGGGCAGGAACAACCTCCCCTACTGCTGAACGCCTTAAAACACAACGCGAAGCACGCGTAGGAAGTGAACGAGAGGAAAAAGTGACCCTCGAGTCGCAACCTGGTCAGATCGAATCTGCTATCGCACGTGGTACGCTTGATCTTAAGAAGGAATATATTGATCCTAAAGATGGGAAGATTGATGAGGTTAGGCTTGAGGAATTAGTTTTAAAACTGACTGAGTCGGTCATACACCCAGAAGTCATACCAGCTGATGTTGCAAAAGACATGGCTCATGTTATCGAAGGAATGATTGACAGTCCAGAATTTGCTGTACAGAAAGATCAATTAGCTGAAATGTTAGGCGAGCTACGAGCAGTGGAAGCTCCAAGAGCAAAAGCAGAAACTGAAGCAAAACTAAGCATTGTTGATGTTGATGTTGATTCATTCCCCGCACCTATTGAAGTTAAAGAAACTATTACAAAATCTCTTGAGGTTGAAGACGTTCTTGCTCGAGCTACAGAGCTCGGATACCCTCAGCTTGAAGGAGTGCTATCCATAGATATTGAGGACGCTGCGGATGACATTAAGAATATCAAAGATAAGCTGGCAAAAGAACACAGAATGTCAGCGTCTGATGTTGATAAAGCTGCCAATGGAACACTAAAAATTGGTTTCTTTGGAAGATTTGGGGGACTCTTATTTGGAAAGACTGCTCACAAGAATGCACTTATTGCAAAACTTGGAGAAAAGTCAACGATGATGAGAGATTATGCTCGACTTGAAGCTGATGCGACTGCCAAGGTTGTAAACCAACCTGCAGCAGGTAAGAAAAGAGCATTACCAAATCTATCAGATAAATATGCCAAACAAAGTCGATCAAGCGGTGTTTCAGTTGGCGGAGTAACACCAAGAGGATAGTAAGCAAACATTAATTATTTAAAAGCATGAATAGCCATCCCGAGCGGATGGCTATTTTGTTTGTGTGTGTCCGCGTTTGCCAGCGTTTGGCACTAGTGGCAGACGCGGACACCGCGCCGGGGGTTGGTCCAGACCGACTCCCGGTTGGACCAGGGCCTGGGCTTGAGGCAGTACGTGAGGAGCTCGCGAAGCGAGCCCTCGACGACCTCGTTGCGGACGCCGAGTCCGCGACACCAGGCAAGGCGTCGGGCCGGCGGTCCGAACCAGACGCGCCAGTGGAACTCCCCGGCCTTTCCCAGCACATCGTACCACCCGCTCTGCGCGAGCTCTTCACGCTCGCGATCGTCGGCGGGGTTGATGTTGAGGGCTCGACGGATTCTTTCGATGAGCATGGAATTCTCCTTTGCTCGCGTGGCCTCGGAGGTGAAGCCAACAAAAAAGAATAGTTCTTTTTCTTGATTCTGTCAACCCGGATGGGGTCAGGTCCGGATAACGGATAAAATATCCGTTATCCGGACCTGACCCCAATCAAATAATTGACTCAAAACCTGAAAAAAGCTATTATTTCTTCGCCTGACGCGCAACTCATGGATGCTAAGGTATCCGTGTCGTTCCTTTCGGCAGTAAATAAATACAAGCATTTATTTACTTCACTCAATAAACTCCCGGATCGTCTAACGGCAGGACACCAGGTTCTGGTCCTGGGGATCGGGGTTCGAATCCCTG
>JAHILS010000030.1 GCA_018896835.1 Patescibacteria group bacterium
CGACATTGAAGAAGTAATCCAAACTCAGATTGACTAAACCAAATCCGGTGAATACAAAAAAGAGCCGTTCGGCTCTTTTTTAACTACTTAACTTTGGAAAGCATCTTTACTGATCGCGATTTAATTCTTGATGCAGTATTTTTCTTCAAAACATCCTTTGAAACCATTTTGTCTGCAAGCTGATTAATCTTTTTTATAAATGATTCTGCTTCTTCTGACTTTTTTGCTTCAACTGACTTTCGGAGCTGTCTTCGAAATGACTCTAGCTCTGATTTTTGAATTTTATTGCGCTCATAGCGCTTCTTGCTTTGTCGTAGGGCTTTTTTTGCGTTAGCTAGATTTGGCATAAATATTACTTTTGAGCGTGTAATGATATCTGAGACAGTGGAAATATACAAAAAATCACAGGAACTGTCAATCTCGACCGACCAGACTAACTAAACAAGTCTAGTGATCAAGTCGTCAACCGCTTGCCCGTGGTCTAAAATGCTTGTTTTTATATATTTTTCCGCCTGAAATAAGCGATTTTGCAGGTCTATCATCTGGTCAAGAGAAAAGCGATCTGCCTGTGCTATTAGCTTCTGAGCAACAAACGGATGAACCCCCAGCTCCTTGGCAACATCTTGTTTTGTGCAATTCGGATACTCCACATGCAAAGAAAAATAGGCTATCAGCAATCGTATCTGCCTTAATAACATTGAAAAAATCTGACCATCAGGTGTTCCAAACTGCCTTTGTTGTCTTATTAGCTCAACAGCCTTTTTGTTATCACTTTGAAAAATTGCATCAATACACGTAAATAATTGATCATCAGCGGTTGAAAATACAAGTAATTGCACGTCTGTCATTGTTACCACTCGACCCTTACAATATCCGGCTAGCTTATCAAGTTGGCTAGACAAAATCCACAAATCAGTACCAGCACTCTGCACAATATCGGCCACCAGTTTTGCGTCTAACTGCAAACTCTTTTCATTAGCATAATCAATAGCCCATTTTATTGCTTGAGATTTTGAAAGAATATCGTGCTCGTAAAAATGAACATCTGCAAAACCTGCGCTTGCTTTAACGATTGCTTGTTTCTTTGCTTTTTCGGCTTCCATGTCCTCGACGATTATTACTATTGTCGACTCTGGTATACGCCCTAATTGTTCAATCCATAATTTTTCATCAGCTTTTTTTAGCTTCAAAAGCAAATTTTTCAAAATGACCATTCGCTTTGGTGATAAAAATGGCGGAGTTGACATTGCCCGGGCAACGTCACCAAAAGCGAAGGAAGAATCTTGTGTATCAAATACTGCCAAATTAGTACCAAGCGGATCGAACTTTTCCAAAAACTTCTCACGCATGGCCTGAACCTGTTTTTTTGTCGAAAATGTGTCTTCCCCAAATATAAAAATCAGCATAGCAAGCCTAGTTTAGCATAAACTGGGCACTATGCCGATTTTATTATTTCTTCTCCCAATCCTTAAGTGATTCACCCCAATTTTTTCCAATTTCTACATCAACAATCAGTGGAACCTCACTTTTCCAAATTCCCTCCATAATATTTTGTATTTTTGAAGCTGCCTTGTCTAAATCTGAATTCCTTATCTCAAAAACTAGCTCATCATGAACCTGAAGAAGCATTTTTACGTCTAAATCACTTTTCTCTATCCAATTCTCAACTTGAATCATAGCCATTTTTACCAAATCAGCTTGCGTACCTTGGATTGGCATATTTACTGCCATACGTTCCGAAGCACTGCGTAACTGCTGAATACCCGAATGGATGTCAGGCAAATATCTGCGTCTGCCAAATAGTGTTTGGACATATCCATTCTTGTGCGCAAACGCCTTTGTATCCTCAATGTATTTTGTTATTCCTGGATGAAGTTCAAAATAACGATCTAAAAATATCTGCGCCGCTTCTTTTGAAAGCCCACTTGATTTTGCTAGATTCCGCACTCCCATGCCATATAGAATTCCAAAGTTAATCGCTTTAGCCGCACTTCGCTCTTCCTTTGTTACGTTTTGCTCATCTTTTTCTAAAATCTCAGCCGCGGTTCGCCTGTGAATATCTGCACCTTGTTGGAATGCCTTAATAAAATTTTTGTCTTGCGCCATAACTGACGCTAAGCGCAACTCAAATTGAGAATAATCGCATGCAACAAGCGAATAGCCATGTTTTGCCACAAAAGCATTGCGTATCCCAATCCCAAGCTCTGTTCGCACTGGAATATTTTGTAAATTTGGGTCAGAAGACGAGAGCCTTCCAGTTGCTGTTACGCATTGGTTGTATGACGTATGCACTCTGTCATCTTTTCCAATTAATCTTGGTAGCGCGTCAACATATGTTGACTTTAATTTAGCAAACTCACGATATTGCGAAACAAGAGGAATAATCTCGTGGGCTTCCCAAAGCTTTTCCAATTCACTAGCTCCTGTAGAAAGCCCGGTTTTTGTTTTTTTAATTTTTTTTGTGGGCAGTTTCAAAACATCAAATAAAATAATTGCCAATTGAGAAGGGGATTGAACATTAAATTCTTGACCTGCGAGTTTGTAAATCTTTTTTTCAAGCCTATGAAGCTCATCCCCGAATCGCTTGGAAAGATCTTGGAGATGACTCTTGTTAATCTTAATTCCTTCTTTTTCCATATGATACAAGACTCTAACCAACGGCATCTCTACTTCTTGAGCAAGTTTTCCTACTCCGTCTTTCTCTAATAACTTATTGAGTTTTTGATAAAGCTTGATCACAACCTCAACATCATCCTTAATTGTTGAGGAGTCAGATAAGCGCGCATCAGCATAACGCCTGGCGGACAAGGAAAGATCAAAACCTCGCTCGTGGGATGCGTGCAAATATGAAGCAACCATTGTGTCAAAAAGATCAGACTCTATTGATAAATCAATCCCGTGCATTAAGGCTTTTAAATCATGACCGATAACAAGTTTGGCCTGGCTTATTATTTCCCTTGCTTTTTGTATCTCATTAATCGATCTAGCCACAGCAATCCGAGTTCCGTCAGACATCGCAAGCTCGACTTCGCCCTTTCCAAACAACGTTTCTTGTCCCTGCCGAATCGCAATATAAAGCTTATCAACCTTTAAAGAATCAACATTAACGGTTTTCGTTTTTTTCAATGATTCTGTATCTGCAGTTAGTACATCGGTAGACTGATATTTTTGCAAAAGCCTTCTAAAACCAAAGTGCTCAAACTTTGGCAAGAGTAAGGCGAGATTAGGGTCCTGTACTTTTGCGTCCGATAATTTGAAATTCGTGAGTTTAACAGTATGAACTAAACGAACGAGCGCTTGTAAGTCTTTGAGCTCTTTTTGCTTGCCGGCTAGCTTTTTTGCATATTTATCATCAAGCTTGCCATCTTTGTTTGCTCGCCAAATATTATTAATTGAACCAAATTTTTGCAAAAGATCAATTGCTGTTTTCTTACCAATCCCAGCAATGCCCGGAATATTGTCAGATGGATCACCCATCAAAGCCTTAAGATCAACGAGCTGTTCTGGCACCAGCCCATAACGCTCTGTCACCGCCTCAACGTCATACTCTTTTGTTTCTGATATTCCTTTAATGAACGCTACAACATGCGTGTGATCGTCAACTAACTGAAGCAGATCCATGTCTCCACTAATAGCGATTACCCGCATATCGTCTTTCCCATAACGTTTGGCAAAGGTTGCAATTATGTCATCAGCCTCATATCCTTTGGCTGATAGGGAAGGGACGCCATAATCATCAAGCACGTCCTGAATCATAGCAATTTGCGCATATAATTCATCTTCCTTTTTCTCGCGCTGACCCTTATAGTCCGCGTAAGCATTGTGGCGAAAAGTTGGACCTTTCAAATCCCAAGCAACGGCCATGTAATTTGGTTTATACTGCTCGCGCATTTTTTCAAAAATATTTACAAATCCATAAACCGCGTTTACCACCGTGCCGTCAGACGCTGTTAGTGGTGGAATGGCATGCCAAGCTCTGTGCAAAAGTGCATTGCCATCTAAAACAAGAAAAAGTTTTTTGGGATTCATATGTGTACAGTGTACTGGAAAATGAAGCGCCCCGGCAACAAGGTTGCCGGGGCAAAGAAGAAAATTTGGCCGACCGGTGGGCAAGGACGCACTGCGCGCTAACGGGTAAGACCTAAACCCCTCACGCGTTTCTGGCGTCGGACGCACCGGTCGGCCTGGGCAAGGAAAGATACTATGTACAAGCGGTTGAGGTTCCGTCAGTAATCCCTCAGGGAGAGCGACGAGCGCTCACATAGTAACGATGCCTCTCCTGGCCCCATCATGATCTAGTGCGCAAAGCCCGTGACGCACTGGACCACGATTCCTAAAATGTACCATGTGATTGTGCCACTACTAACAAAATAAATCAATAAACATAGGACCCGACCAGTTGGTCGGGTCAGACGTTTTGCCTGGAGCCGTTTAGACAAGTCCGAGCAAGATGAGACCAGCGTCCACAGCAACGTGGCAGAACTGATCCATCTTGATGCTCTTGAGCACATAGAACCTGGCCTTGAGAGCATCAATCAGTGCGTGGGACACGATTCTGATCACCAGCCCAAGAGCGCTTAGGCTAAAGGCAATCTCGATGCTAAATCCCGGCACGATGATCAGGTTCATATCAGGAATTGCCCACAAGAGCATGATTGGCGCGTTGGCAGTGACAGCATGGTAGAACAGAACTTCGTAGCTCTTGCCCTTTTCCATGGCCATCCACGCGCTCTGCAGTCCGAAGTCCCCCCAGACAAACAAGAGGTACATGACCACGAGTTTGATGAGAATGAACATTGCGTAGTCCATAGAACCTCCACGCAGATGCACGCCATTGTGCATCTTTAGAATCCCATAAATTTAATCCACAGCCCAGATACTCTGTCGTCTTTTTCGACACTTTTTGACGTGCGCTCGGATATCAACTATTCTTATAATATATGCGTATGGGACACTTGAATCATCTACTTTCTGGACTTGAAGCTTATGGCTTGTCTAAAAAAGAGGCAGAAATATATTTGGCTCTTTTACAAGCAGGGCCATCAACAATTCTTGAAATTGCTAAAAAAACCCACCAACCACGAACAACCCTTTACCCAATACTTGATAAACTTGTAACCACGGGCACTATAAAGTCTGGCAAAGATAAGAAGAAAACTGTTTTTACAATCGAGCACCCGCGCTCATTAAAGCGAAAACTCGAGGAAAAAAACAAAACGCTTGAAGAAATTTCCCCAGAACTCACAGTCTTATACGAAAACATAACCTCAAGCCCTGATGTTGTGTTTTACGAAGGAACAGACGGATTTAAACGACTCTGGCAAAGAATTTACACTTCAGGAGTCAAAGAATATAGAATTCTCACCAATGAAAAAGGCATGCTCGAATATGTGAAAGAGCCATATCTTGTCGAAAGCATTATTGCCAGACGAATTGAGCTTGGTATAAAAAGTTATCAAATTATCGTAGAAGGGGACAAAACAAAAGTTATTATTGATTCTGATAAAGAACAATTGCGCGAATCTAGACTACTCCCCAAAGGTGTCTTGATCCCAGCAACTCTGATTCAATTTGGAACAGAAGTTGCTTTCATGACAACTCGCCGTGAAAACGCTATGATTATCATGACCAGTGGCGACGTTGCCATCACCTTTAAAACAATGTTTGACCTGCTTTGGAAGTGTTCAAAAAATCCATACAGGAATGTTGAAAATGTTTAAAGTGTTTTTTACTGGTCGACAACTTAGATCTCATTATTCCCACCCTGACGACAGTCATGGACCCTGAGCCTGCCGAAGGGGAAGGGTCTTCTCGAGCAGATCTCTACTATCGTCGAGATGGAACAAAGCCCTTTCTACCGCCTGCCTCATTAAGACCTGCACCCTTTTAACCCCAACTTATGACCCACACCCAAAAAACCCTTGAGCAATACTTTGCTGAGCTTGGCGTTACTGACGCTGACAAAAAAACAAAACTTTTGCCTCTTATTACCGATCTGATCTATGACCGTAATATGCATGTGGTAAATCTTGAAGCGGAAACTGATGAATATAAAAAACATCAAATCGAAGAGGGAATCGCAGAGCTTGAAGGTGAAATTAAACGACAATTTGAATCCTGCCTATGAAACCAACAGCTTTAATTATTCTTGATGGTTTTGGCATTGCTCCACCCTCTGACTCTAATGCTGTCTGGAGCGCGCAAACTCCGTTTATTGATTCTTTAATCAATACTTATCCAACACACCTGCTCTATGCCTCAGGAATTAATGTTGGACTACCAGAAGGAGAAGTGGGGAACTCAGAAGTTGGACATTTAACAATTGGCTCGGGAATTTTACGCTACCAAAGTCTGCCCCGAATTGATCAAGCAATCGAATCTGGAGCTTTTTTTGAATCAGAAAAACTAAAGGCAGTTAAAGATCACTTAAAAGAAACTGACGGAAAACTCCACGTATTAGGACTTATTGGAAATGGCGGAGTCCACTCCCACAGTAGACATTTAGATGCGCTTCTTGAGTGGTCGCGCAAAAATAAGCTTCACAAAAAAACTTATATCCATGCATTTTTAGATGGTCGTGATACACAAAAAGATCTTGGAGCACAATTTTTAACAGCACTCCTAACAACCTGCGAAAACAAAAAGATCGCCGGAGTAGCCACGGTTTGTGGTCGTAAATTGGCCATGGATCGAAACAATAATTGGGATAGAATCCAAAAAGCCTACAATGCTATCGCTTTGGGTCAGGCACCAACCATTACTCAAAGTCCAATTGAAGCTATTCAAGCTTCATACGCAAATCAAATTTTTGACGAAGAGCTTGAACCAATTGTTGTGTCTGACAAAAAGGGAAGTCCACTAGCTATTTTTAAAAACGGTGATGCAATCATCTTCTTCAACTTCCGTGCCGACCGCGCCCGAGAGCTTACTCATACAATTGTTGACGCCCAGTTTGATAAATTCGATCGCGTTTTACAAGAGAATCTTCATATACTTACTTTTACAGAGTATGAAAAAGGCTTGCCAGTTGATGTTCTATTTGATCCTGAATTGATAGCTAACCCACTAGCAAAGGTCGTCTCTGACGCTGGACTAAAACAATTACACATTGCCGAAACTGAGAAATACGCCCATGTCACATTTTTTATGAACGGTATGACTGAGGCTCCATTTCCAGGTGAAGATCGTGAACTTATTCCATCGCCATCAGTTGCTAGTTACGACTTGCAACCAGAGATGTCAGCCCAGATTGTCACTGATAAAATTCTTGAATCTCTCTTAGGCCTAAAACATGACTTCTATATTATCAACTATGCCAATCCCGACATGGTTGGGCACACAGGAAACCTTGAAGCAGTAAAACGAGCTGTTACAGCAACAGACGTATGTTTACAAAAAGTAATTTCGAAAATTTTAGAACTCGGCGGACAGGCATTTGTGGTCGGGGATCATGGAAACGCCGAAGAGCTAGTGCATCCTGTCACAGGACGAATAGATAAAGAGCATAATAATTATCCAGTACCGTTTGTTATGATAGGCGAATCACTAAAGGAACTTCACAATCAAGAAGTCAATCACGAAAATCTTCACCTCCAGGCTCCAATCGGAATATTGGCAGATGTTGCACCAACAGTCTTAAAATCAGCTGGCTTGTCAGTTCCAGACGAAATGACCGGAACGCCACTTATATAAATTTTCTTTCAACAATCCAGTCCTAATAACACGAAACCCCGAGTCGCAGACCCGGGGTTTCGCACATATATTTTACTGGTCCTGCCAGCCTATAGGTCCTACAACTTTGCCTCAATCTTCACTCCCACTGGACAATGGTCTGACCCTAGAACGTCTGACATGACGAGCGCGTCTTTGATTTTTGGCTTTAGTCGTTTGTCTGCCCAGAAATAATCTAATCTCCAGCCAACGTTTCGCTCGCGGGCGCGGGTGATTACGTCCCACCAGGAATAGATGTCACGCTTATTTGGATACTTAAATCGGAATGTGTCGATGTAACCTTTTTCTTCCAGCTTATCTAACCATTTGCGTTCTATTGGCATAAAGCCTGAATGTTTTTCATTAGCTTTGGGTCGAGCAATGTCAATTTCATGATGAGCAGTATTGAAATCTCCACAAATCATGACTAGCTTCTTGTCCGCATACTCATCGACCAACTCATAAAATCGTTTGTAAAACTTGATCTTGTAATCAAGGCGCCCAGCGTCACGTCCTCCGTTTGGAAAGTACACGTTAAAAAGATAAAAGTCCTTGTGCTCTGTTAAAATTATCCGACCCTCTTCATCTAAAATCTTTTCGCCAAAACTAGAAACCTGCATGAGTGGCTTGCCCCTAACCAAAGTTGCAACCCCGCTATAACCTTTGCGGTCAGCGCTATTCCAAATTCCAGTATAACCATCTGGATGCAAAATTTCATCAGTCAGTTGATCAGGCTTTGCTTTAATCTCTTGCAAGCAAATAATATCGGGCTTAGTTTTTAATAGCCACTCCAAAAATCCTTTTTTAACCACAGCGCGTATGCCATTAACATTCCATGAAACTAAAAGCGGGTATTTCTTTGGCATACTAAAGTTTATGTTTGTAATTATCAAAAAATGTTCCAAGTTGGGAATGAATGGGATCTGGGATCGAGTCCATTGTGAACCAGCCAAGCTCTTCGATCTTTTCCGGCTCACCATTTATTACTTGAGATGGGTCAATACGAACTTTAAAGTCGAGCGCCACCCAATGCGTAGGCTTGCCATCATGCTCGCGGTGCACATCGCGATATCCTAGATGCTCAATCTCAAGCGAACAAACGCCATACTCCTCAAAAATCTCACGGCCGACAGCCTCAAGCACTTGCTCACCAAACTCAAACCCGCCACCACCAATGTCCCAACACCCAAACTCGTCACGACATTTGTTTGATCGTTTGTGCATAAGTACATTCCCTTGCCCGTCATGGCAATAAAAAACCACGCAAACCCCAGTATAATCAACACCTTTTTTCATATAATATATGAATTTTAAGAAACTTTGATTGTTATTTTTGCATCAATTCCTTCTGCGACTTTATAAAGAAAACTCATTGAAGGATTGTATGTACCTGATTCAAACCTTGATATCGCGGATTGCTTTGTCCCTATCTTTTCTGCGAGTTGCGCTTGAGACAAACCGCTTTTAATCCGTTTCTCAATTAGCTTCTCGATTACTGCAAATTCTGGCTCGAGTTGATCATAAGCCTTATTAACCTGCTTGTCCTTAAGTAATCTTGATTTTACTGATGCGTAGTTATTCATATGACTTATATATAACATATATGTTATGTTAGGTCAATCTTCTTTTTTCGGCTTCTCGCCTTTATTAATTCTTTTTGTGAGATCTTATTTTTCTTTTTAATAAACCCACATAACACAATTACGACTTCTTCTTTTCTGAAAGTGTATAAAATCTAACTTCTTGAATACCACGGGCGCGTAGCTCAAACAATCCGCCCCCAATACATTTGCTATATGGCATATTTAAATCATTACCAAACCTCTCAAGTAAATCTAATGATCTCAATACCTTAGCAATTGTTTGCTTTTCAAGCTTTTCAATAAAATGCTCGACTTCTTTGTTATAAAAAAATATCTGCATATTTGGTCATTATATAAATTATTGTACCTCAAAAAGATGCGTGAAAGCACGATGCGGTAGACGTCTCAACCCCGCACCCTCCAGCCGTTCTCCCTCGCGAGACGGCTGGTTCTGTTTTTAAAAAACCTGCACAAGTGATACGATCGTATCACTTGTGCAGGTAAACAAGGTGAGCAAAGGGACAAATCCAAAACGAGTCACATTAGTGACGATCGTCACTAATGTGACTCGTTTTGGACATATAGCCCCTTGATTTGATCTGCAAAATGATGTATATTCTGCCTTGCAATGTCGCCCCCGTAGCTTAATGGATAAAGCAGGGCTCTTCTAAGGCCTTGATGTAGGTTCAATTCCTGCCGGGGGTACCATTCGACTCGGTTCAGCTGCGCTGAACCTCGCTCATGGTCTTCGACCTCATGTCGAGAGCTGAACCGAGTCGAATGCCCTGAGCGAACGTTAGTGAGTCGAAGGACAGACTTTTGAGCTTCGGCTTGGCAGGCCATCCTCTGTTCTTTGGGAGCTATGGCTGGCAAGCCAAACATCGTACATTACAAATATAAAATATGGCGGCCATGGTGAAACGGTTATCACAGGGGTTTGTGGTACCTCTATTACGGGTTCGATTCCCGTTGGCCGCCCCATGAAAAAACCTCCCGATTGGGAGGTTTTTTCATTTGATTTTTCTACTTCTTTACTCTTTGCTCTTTCCTTCAGCGAGTCCTTCAAAAGCTCGCAAGATTTCAAGTGGCACTGCAAAAATTACTGTATTTGATTGGTCTGATGAAAGGTCGTTAAGTGTACTTAGTGTTCGCAAGTGCAAAGCTCCTGGGTTTGCCGAAAGCATTTGTGCGGCTTGGCTAAGATTTGTTGCTGCCTCCACTTCGCCCTGGGCCTTAATCACCACTGATCGTCGCTCACGCTCTGCCTCTGCTTGCTTTCCAATCACGCGCTTCATCTCTTCTGGAAGAGTAATGTCTTTTAACTCCACATTCTCAACCTTAATTCCCCAAGGATCTGTTAGCTGGTCAACGATGTCACGAATTCGCGAACTAGCTGACTCACGTTCTGAAAGCAACTGATCAAGCTCAAGCTCTCCCACCACATTTCGCATTGTTGTTTGGGCCAACTGACTCACCGCATATCGGAAATCCTCAACCACGTTGACTGCTTTGTCAGCGTCCGATACACGGTAATAAATAACAGCATTGATGCGGGCACTGATATTGTCCTTGGTAATTGCTTCTTGATCAGGTACATCAACTGCCTTTACACGGATATCGACTTTTTTCATGCTCTCAAAAACAGGAATCACAATCCGCCAACCCGGCTGACGCATCCCAATATACTTACCAAGACGATACTTCACACCAATGTGTCCTTGGTTAACCTGACGGATGCAGACAACAAGGACAAATAGAACTATGACAAAAATTGGATATCCCATAAAAATATGATTTGTCATCCCTGGTTTGACCCGTCTGACAGGTTCTGACCAAGGATCCAGCAAAGTGATGCCTGCTGGAATAAATTATACCTACACTGTACTGAAAATTATAAGTTTTGACCAATATTGCTTGACGTTTTCCTAAAAACCACCTACATTACCCCCTTGGGTTCAATCCCCAAGCCTAGACTCAAACCTTCCCAAAACCCCTTCGCCGCCCCGCGCGGCACTGGAGCGATGATGAGCTTCCACGAACGAGTCAATACTTTCATCTACAAGAATACGGGAATGCTTATGATCGTGACAATTTTTGCGTGCGTGATGATTATACTCCTAATCATCGCCACACCGTTCGACATGAAATCCACGCGCGAGCATGACCGCATCGAGCAGACGAGCGAGTGCGATGTGCACGAAGCGCGGTTGAACCTGATCAATGCCTATGGACGGGTCATGAATGTTGAGTGGATCTGCTTCATGCTCACGGATCCGCTGGCGGATGATCCTCTCGTTATCAAGGCATGTCGCACCGTGCCCAACGCATGCACGATTGGTGCAGGCAACTGCACAGAGATCACCTACCTGACCGGCGTGCTCAACGCCTGGGCTGACGAGGCCTACCAACAGGTCGAAGTCGCCTGCCGGCAAGACATCTCCTGCTTCGGACAGGCAAATGTCTCCCGCGCCTACGACGGCACGCCGTTGCTCAAATAACGGCAAAACCTCCCACCTCAAACCGCCACAAATGTGGCACGGAGAGACATTATGAAGAAATTCATGAAGTACATCACAACCCACTTCAAGCGCCTGCCACAAGGCACCGGCGGCCTGGTCGTGATCGCTGTCATCACCACCCTATTAGCGATCGTGTTCTCGATCCGCGACCTCGTCAACAACGCACCGCTCTTCTAGAACGCGGGGCACCCAACCTCAAACCCCGAGTCGCTGACCCGGGGCCTAGCCCTGAACCGCAATGGTTCAGGGTTTCGCGCGTCTATAATCTTTACCATCCCTGGCTTGACCCATCTAACATGTCTTGATCAGGAATCTGTCAATTATTAAATTCAACTATAAATAATGGATCCCGGCTCAAAGGCCGGGATGACAAAATAGTTAACACCAAAGGCTTGGACCTTAATAATCCCTACAAAAATTTACTTAAATTATCAAATATTAGCAAAACAAATTTTTCATACTTTGAACGATCGTCCATACTATGAAAAATATCTCACAATCCAAACTCAAGTTTACTTTCTACTCTCTACATTAAACTTTTTACCCTTCTAGCTACCTCTTACCATGAAACTTTTTATGCACATTTTTAAGCTCCCTGTCAGTAACGTGCGTGTAAATCTGGGTTGTGGTGATTGATTCGTGCCCAAGCATTGCCTGAACTGAGCGAATGTCAGCTCCGTTTCGAAGTAGGTCAGTGGCAAAAGTATGACGAAGTGTGTGTGGAGTAATCTTTTTTGTAATCCCAGCCTCTGTGGCGTAACGCTCCACAATTCGTTGAATCGAACGTGGTGAAAGTGGTAAAAGATCGCGATGATTCTTAGCTCTGTCATGCCCAACAAACAAATACGGCGAAGCGTCCATCCTGGAATCAATGTAGTTCTTCACAGCACTAATGGCAGACTCTGACATAAATACTACGCGGTGCTTACTTCCCTTACCCTTAACAGTAAACTCAACCCGTTTTAAGTTTACGTCTTTTATTCTAAGCTCAGACAGTTCTGACACACGCAAACCAGTTGAAAACAGCATTTCCAAAACAGCACGATCACGCTTACCAATCAAACCCTTAGCATCCTTGGTCGCATTTATCATCCGTCGCAATTCTTCTTCTTCCAAAAACTCAATCTTACGCGTACCAGTTTTGGCAAGCTCGATTTTGTCAGGCAACATCGTCTTAACGTCACGCTTTGCTAAAAACTTCAAAAAAGATCGAAGAGCAATTAGATGATAATTCTGTGTGGATTTCTTCAAATTCACTTCATCCCGGCCCTCAACTGATCTGTTTAAATATAATCGATATTTTCGAATTAATTCCTGATCAATTTTTGCCGGCACTGGATGTTTGGCCCAATCTGCAAATCGTTGCAGATAAAAATCATAATTTCGAATAGTGCGTGCCGATCGTCCACGCTCAACTTCCAGATACTCCAAGAATAAACGGATATATTTTTGCAGTTCGCTCTGCTTTGTCTTTGGTTTTGTCATACACACTTATTATACGACACAAAAGGGGGATGGTGAAGTAAAAGCGTATTTTTAAAAATTAGCCAAATAAATTTTTCATAGTATGAACGATCGTTCAAAGTATGAAAAAATTTCACATCTGTTTTTCACCCCCAACCTGACACGTCGAAAAACCTCCTCCTATCGTCGGGGTGGGAAATTAAACAAATTCGCAAGACGTATCCTTGACAAAATTAGCCAATCCAAGCTAGTATATGCCCATAACTCATGGCCGTTGACCAAGGTTTTGCGACTGAGCAGACGCATAACTTAGATCATCGGTGTAACACAAAAATATGCTCGACAAATCAAAAAAGCAGAAGTTAATTGCCAAGTTCAAAACCCATGCAACTGACACAGGCTCCCCACAAGTCCAGATCGCTATTCTTACCGAGGAAATCAAGGAACTTACAAAGCACTTGAAATCACACAAAAAAGACTTTAGCTCACGTCGTGGACTTATCAAAAAAGTTACTGAACGCCGACGCCTCATGCGTTACATCAAGCGTGAAGATGAAAAAGCATACAAAGAGATCATCGAAGCTCTCAAGTTGCGCCCAATCAATGAATAATTAAATCAGGTCCGGTCTTCTTGATCGGACTTTGATCTTTTCTTAAAACTTATCTTAATTTATTTATGTTAGAGACCCCAAACAGACGCATCGGTGTTTTCATTGATGTGCAAAACATGTATTACAGTGCCCGCAATATTTTTAACCGCAAAGTTAATTTCCCCCAGATCGTCAAAGAGTCAGTGGGTAATGGACAGTTAGTTCGAGCCATCGCCTATGCCGTCACCACCAAGGCAGGCGAGGAAAGTGCTTTTCTTGAGGCCTTGGAAAAACAAGGTATCGAAGTTATTGCCAAAGACTTGGTTGAATTTCAATCTGGTCAGAAAAAAGCCAATTGGGACGTTGGTATAGCAATTGATGTTGTTCGCATGCTTGATATGCTTGACGTTGTTGTTCTTGTTTCAGGTGATGGTGACTTTGCTCCGCTAGCAGACTATGTTCGTGGTCACGGTCGCTTATTCCATGTTGTTTCATTCCGCGAGTCAACATCGTCCGAGCTTTTAGACGTAGCTGATATTTACTCAAATATTTCAGATCAACCTGATGTATACTTGATTGGTGAAAAAGAAGTAAAAAAACCAGTCTTAAAAAAGAAGTCAATCCTAAAACCGATATAAAAATAGCCTGTTCTCGAACAGGCAGAGCCTAGAAAACAATTTCTTGTCTCTGATTGTTCGATAATTAACTTATGCTTCGGCTTGAGACCGAGAGGTAGCTCAAGAATCTGATATTTGATTCTTGAAAGCCTTGGGCTTCAAGCCGACGCCCAATCTGTTATATGACACAGAAAACTTTTACCTGTGAGCTTGGTGATAAAACAATCACCATTGAAACAGGAAAACTTGCCCAATCGGCAAATGCGAGCTGTACAGTTCGCTGTGGAGATACAGTTGTGCTTGTCACGGCTGTGATGTCCAAAGACCAAAGACCAGACATGGGATACTTTCCACTAATGGTCGATTATGAAGAAAAGCTTTATGCGGCTGGACGTATTAAAGGCTCACGATATATTAAGCGCGAAGGAAGACCAACCGACGAAGCTGTGCTTGTTGGTCGATTCATTGACCGGGCTGTTCGTCCATTGTTTGACGAAAGCTTACGTCGTGACGTGCAAATTATTGTAACCGCTCTTGCTTTTGATGGACAAAACGATCCTGATATTCTTGGCCTAATCGGAGCATCATGCGCACTTCACATGAGCGACATTCCGTGGAACGGACCAATTGGCGCTTTGCGAGTTTCCCAAGTTGGCGGAGAGTGGATTTTAAACCCAACCTACGCCCAGCGTGATGAGTCAATTTTTGACCTAGACATTGCCGGAACAACCCAAAAAGTAATCATGATTGAAGCCCGAGCAAATGAAGCTGGTGAAGAGATAATACAAAAAGCTTTTGAGCACGGCATGCAAAACATGCAACCAGTTATTGATCTAATTCAAAAGGTTAGATCAGAAATCGGAAAAGAAAAGCTTGATCTTAATTCATTAATGACTGATAAGGATCAAGAAATCAAAGAAAAACGTGAAGCGCTCGAGCAAAAAGCAAAGAGCTTTATGCGCCCAATCTTTGAAGAAAAAGTTTTGCGTGGATCGTTAAAAAACAAGTCACTAATTGGAGACGCTAAAGCTGATCTAGCAAAGAACCTCGAGGAATATCTAACAACAGAGGGGCACGAGGCAGACGAAATCGCTTATGCTAAAAATCTTATTTACAACTTTGCTCAAGACGAAGCTTCACGAATAATCTTGGAAAAAGGAAAACGAATTGATGGTCGTGAGCTAACTCAAATTAGAGACCTTGTTGGAGAAGTTGCGCTTCTCCCACGCGTTCACGGATCAGGCATGTTTATGCGCGGAACAACTCAAGCACTTTCGGTTTGTACTTTGGGAGCACCTGGTGATGAGCAGACCATGGACGGAATGGAACTGGTTGGTCAAAAGCGTTACATGCACCATTATAACTTCCCTCCATTTTCCGTGGGTGAAGCCAAACCACTGCGTGGCGCCAGTCGACGCGACATCGGCCATGGCGCACTTGCAGAAAAAGCCCTTGACCCAATGATCCCAGCCAAAGAAGACTTCCCTTATGCAATTCGAGTTGTGTCAGAAACACTTGATTCTAATGGATCAAGTTCAATGGCCTCAACCTGTGCTTCCACGCTTGCGCTTATGGATGCCGGCGTTCCAATCAAAGCGCCTGTGGCTGGAATCGCTATGGGACTTGCCTCAAACGGCAAAGAATGGAAGGTACTTACTGACTTGCAAGACATCGAAGACGGACTTGGTGGAATGGACTTTAAAATCACTGGATCACGCGACGGAATTACAGCTATCCAGATGGATACCAAAACTGACGGAATTACCATGGAGATTATCAAGCAGGCGTTGACTCAGTCATACAATGCCAGAATGGAAGTACTTGATGTAATTGAAAAGACAATCTCTGCTCCTCGTACTGAACTTTCACTATTTGCTCCACGAATTATCAAGATGCAAATCCATCCAGATAAAATTCGTGAGGTTATCGGATCTGGCGGAAAGGTTATCAACGAAATCATTGCCACAACTGGAGTGCAGGCAATCGACATTGAGGACGATGGAATGTTGTTTATCACCGCGCCTGACGCAGAGTCAGCAGCTAAAGCCCAAAAGCGTGTGGAAGACATTACTCGCACAATTGCACCTGGAGAAGAATTTGAAGGAACGGTCGACCGCCTAATGGACTTTGGAGCGATTGTTAGTTATTTGCCTGGTCGTGATGGACTGGTTCATGTTTCAGAACTTGCTCCATGGAGAGTTGATAAGGTTTCCGACATTGTAAACGTTGGCGACAAGGTAAAAATTAAAGTCATTGAAGTCGATCCATCTGGAAAAACAAGTCTTTCCATGAAACAAGCAACTGGAAACGCTTACACTGACGAAATGAAAGCTAAGGCCCAAAAACCAGGCGAAGGAGGCGGACGCCCAGGTGGTGATAGAGGCCCACGTTACGGTGGCGGACGCCCAGGCGGACATCGTTCCGACGGCCCACGCCCACCTCGGCCTAACCGCCCATCAATCCCAACATCATTTCCTAAACGAGAAGAATAGAAAACATCAAAAACAGCCACAGCCACCCAAACCCGGGTGGCTGTTTGATTTTGGATTATTCGTAGGTTATTATTTTTCATAAAGCTGACGATCGTCAATAGTTTGAAAAATGAGCTAATGGACATTTTGTGTTGGTTTTTGACCTTGTCTGAGAGCCAAGTACCAAGCGGCAAGAACTAATTTTCTTTGAGGGGACAGGCCTCTATGACATCTGAACAATTCTTTAAGCC
>JAHILS010000031.1 GCA_018896835.1 Patescibacteria group bacterium
ATTCCCCACTCGGCACGATTTTCACTCCCCACCTCGACGCCCAGTCATGGACCCTGAGCCTGCCGAAGGGGAGAGGTCTTCTTGGGTTCGAGTGGACATTTTAAATCATTCCATCTTCGAGGCTACCACCGTGCTTGGCTGAGTGATCAGCTTTTTTTCATTTTCTGGCATATCAACCTTCTGCTTTTGCTTTCTGGCAAATCCTTCCCAGTCAACAAATGGAATCACAAAAAGCATAAAGCCTATTCCTAATGGATGATTCAGGTACGGGGAAAACGTATTTGCAACAAATAAGGCTATTATCCCGCCAATAAGCCCAGCCACAAGCCATTTATAGCCCTTAGATTGCATTGTAAGCCAGCCTGCACGCAATAATGTCACTAAATACCAGGTAAACGCTAGAAGCCCCAAAAGTCCCATTTTCAACCAAATATCATGCCAACCCCACTCGAATCGATATGTTGTATATTCCTGGCCTCCAAGCTCGGACAATATTCTGGGATCTTCCGAATTGTAGCTAACAGTTTTACCAAAACCAGACCCTAAAATAGGACGTTCCGCAATCGGGACAATCATTTCATCAAGAAGGTTCCATCTACTCACCACAGCCTCTACCCTGCCAGTTTGTGCTGATGTTTGGAAAAAAGCCGCATCACTTAAATCCGGTCTTATTGGAACTGCAACTTGCACAATGGCATAGATAAAGAAAATGCTAACAATCGACAATAATATTGCCAACAATGTTCTACGTATAATCCATAGCTTGTGAGAGCCAAACCAAAATGCACTGATAAATATCGATAACCCGCCAACAGCTGTACCTAGCAGAAAACTTCTGGACAAACTTAACAGCAATGTAAGAATCGAGAACATAAAAAACAATGTCACAAACCATTGCAAACGCTCTTTTCGCCAAAGATAAATCATTCCGCTATAAAGCAAAAGCGCACCAAAAATTTCAACAAGCTGGGACGGCATAAATATCCGATACCAATACTGACCAGACAAGGCTGAATAATAATTCGTTGCGTATACTTCCATGGCGCTTCCTTTATTATCAATCACCTGAAGCGTCACTTCTGCAAGCCGTGAATCGCGGACAAAAGTATAAAGATCATTGAGCTCTTTGCCGTCAAGATGAGTAAAGGCATATACAAGCACAACTGAAAATCCAATTATCCAAACAAGACTGGCAAAAAATACCTGCAACAACCGTCTCTTATTTGATAATGTCCAATTGATAGTTAGCAATGGCAGAAGATAACAAATGGTCACATATCCGTTCATGTCATCAAAAACCGCTCGTGGATCATTTTGTAAAAATCCAACCGCAGTTCCAATAACTACAGCGAGAGTTAAGAGTAACCAGGGAGTATCACGGGATATAACCAATCTCGATAACAACCCCTCCGTAACCACCCCAGTCCTTCGCTCCTTTGGAGCTACGGAACTGCAGGCTAACCCCTCCTTCAAAAGTCGGGGAGCCCAGATCTGGGCGAATCTAATCAACCAAACCCCCATCACTATGGCAAAAATTAATATCCGAAGTGATAATGAAAAACCGAAAACATCAACATCAAGCAAATGGCCATGGCCACCAGTAAAAATCTCGGCAAAAGCCAATAAGAGTCCGTTAAGCTGTGAACGCCAGGTCAAAACTAAAGCAAATATTCCAAACGCGATTAGCAATATCAGTTCAAGACTTGTATCACGCACGAAAAATGCTAAAGAATGCATGATTGCAATTCCACATAGAGTAACCACCATTGTCTTGCCAACAAACTGTTTTGACATTTTCATATTACCCGCGTTTAAATAATGCAGACAAATATCCAAGAGCAATAAATAATGGTGCCAAAATCCAGAATATAAACCATGCAGACCTACCTTCATGCTTTAACATGTACTTTCGCATACTTTGCCTGATCCATTTCTGCTTCTTGATAGTTGCTATCTTATCAAACATTTTTCCTTTGTGGTGCTTGATCAAAACATCTCCATAGTGACGAATCTTCCAGCCTTTACCATGTGTCATCTTGCAATAATCAACTTCCTCAAACCAAATAAAATATTGTTCATCTAAATACCCAACCTGCTCTACAACTTCCCTTCTAATGAACATAAACGCTCCCATGATCGATTCTACGTCCTGAGTTTTGTGCGGATCAACATCACGCATCATGTATTTATCTATTATTTTATTTTCTTTAAAAATATGTGGGATCTTTAGCATCACCAATAACTGATCTGAGATTTTTGGAAAACAGCGTATGCTTTCTTGTAAAGAACCGTCTGGATAATTGATGACGCAACTAGCAATCCCTACTTCTTGGTCTTCATCCAAATGCGAAATCATCGAGGCTAATACATCCCTTTCAAATTGAACGTCCGGATTTAACAATAAAATATAACGTCCTTGGGCAATAGATATACCCCGATTGACTGCTTTGGAAAAACCAAGATTCTCTTTATTGCGTAAGTATGTAACATTTTTATATGACTGCAAAAGACCCTTAGTCGCATCACTAGCTCCATTATCAACAACAATCAGCTCGTAATTTATATTCTTTGAATTCTCAACAGAATCAAAACAAGCTTTTAGAACATCCAAGCTTTCTTTGTACGTAAGAACGACAATTGATAAATCTAATGACTTCATAGTTTATGTTTATCACAAATTATCCTATGGGCTAATTCATATTTTTCTACACGAGTTGGCGTCCAACCAAATTTTTTCCAGGGTAATTTATAAAATATTGACGGCAACCACGATGATCCAATTCTTGATGCTCCCGAAATATCAACGCTATATAGAACTTGGTCAACCAATACTCCTGCCTTACCTTGCTCAAGCATAGTTAGCCAAACGTCCCAGTCTTGCAATCGCCTTATTTGCGGATCAAAACCAGGAAAATCTTTTGCACGCACCAGTGACGTTGTATGAATATAATTATGTTCACGAAGTTTTTTTGCATCAAAGTTTATTCCGTGAAATATTTTCCAACCAAACTTGAAGGCACTATATGTAAAACTTGCTTGTGGATTATTTTCTAACGCTTGGTACATTTTTTCAATCATGTTTAACTTCATGACAACGTCAGCATCACAAAAAATAAGATATTCACCACTTGCTTGCTTCCAACCGCGATTGCGGGCTGGATTTGAGCCTTGATTTTCTTGTGTTAATATTTGAATTTTGTTTGCAAATTTTTGCAAAACTTCTCGCGTATTATCTGTTGACCCATCGTCAACTACAATGATCTCCAAATTTTTATATGTCTGATTTAAAACAGACTCAATACATGCAGTCAAAACATTAGCGTGCTCAAAGGTAGGGATTATAACTGATACAAGCGGTTTACTCACAAGCTAAAATTTTACAAAATTTTAAAAACTGTTGTTCTCTACAGAAGTGTGCCTTAACAAATTCCTGACCCTGCTTACCCATTAAAGTGCGATCGTGCAAGTCTTTCAACTGCTCAACAGCGCCCAAAAGAGCAACAGAGGAATCTTCAATAAGATATCCTGTCTGCTGGTCGATAATTGCTTCATCTACCCCGGGCTGGTTTGTAGCAATCACCGGCAAGCCAAAAAGCTGAGCTTCTAAATAAACAATGCCAAATCCTTCCCTGTCCTGACTTGTCTTTGAAGTTGGCATAACAAAAATATCTGACTTTGCATAAATGCCTGGCAATTTACGATCTGATACAGAAGTCAAAACCTCGACTCGATCTTCAAGGTGGTGATCTTTGATAAAAGTTTTAATTTCTGTCTTCATCGGCCCATCGCCAACTATAGTATAAAAAAGCGTTGGATCTGCTAAAACCAAATCAAGAACCTTCATGTGCCCTTTTCTCTCAACCAACCGACCAACAGTAAGCAATCGAATATTTTCTTTGTTTTGATACTTCGCATTGATAAAATGTGAAGCTTCCACAAATCCGTCAGAGATAGTTGGATAAACAACAGAAACATCCATTCTACCAGTAAAAGTTGAAACCTCTCTATCAAGAGCTTGACTATTTGTTACTATTGTTTGCGTATTTTTAAGAACCTTTTTTAATAACCAGCGTTTTCTCATGCTCCGACAAGCAAGATCAAAATCCATGCCATGCAAGATAACAATATATGGCTTACCAGTAAGTTTTGATGCAATCCAACACATTGTTCCAATTGGCAAAACATGGCTGGTAATAATGCCGTCTGATTTTTTCATGCATTGATACACAAACCACAAAAGCGCTATCCGATTAGGTAGTCGGTCCAAAGCCTCAAGAGAGACACAATCACAAGTCTTAACTAGCGCCTCAAGATAGCGAGCAACACCTCCTCTTTTTGGCGGATAATCATGTGTAATAAGTGTCCATTGCATATTATTGTTTTTTTGTAAGCATTCTCCAGCCTTCAACAAAATGATCTTTACGGATAGCGCCAAGGACATAAGCTAACGAAACATACACCACGGCACCAACAAATATAGCAACAAAAATTGGCACAATGCTCTTTACAAAAAACACTACGATTGCCATAGCTATAGCTGAAACATAGATCTTATTTATTGATTTGAATAAATCAGCAACCTTAACGCCGATACCCGGGCAGGCAAAAATCCATCCAGAAACAAACATGATAATAAAACTTATTAGTGCAGAAATGCAGGCGCCTACAACTCCATAAATTGGAATCAAAACTAAATTTGAACAAACACTAATAACCATAGTAACTCCCATTATTATTGTTTTTACTGCCTGACGATCAGTCGCATTTAAAAGAGAACCAATTGGAAAATCCAAAAATATAAAAAGTAGCACAAAAATCAAAATCTGCAACGGTAATACTGAACCGGCAAACGCTGAACCATAAAAAAGATCGATTACTTCTGGTGCCACTGCCCAAATACCAAAAACAATTGGAGCTCCAATTAAGCTAACGTACCACAGTGCATCAAGAAGAATTCTTTTTAATTCCGCTTTATCATTTGAGTTCGCACTCATCGTTGGGTATAGCGCAGCCACAAAAGCAAGCGGAATGAATTGAAATGCGTATGTTAGCTTATATGCTACCGCATAAAGTCCAACAGCCGACTCATCAAGTACGCGTCCGAGTATAACGCTATCGGCATATGAATAAACTTTTGTGAACGCTGCTGCCAGAAAAAAAGCAAACGCCATGGTTAATGGTTTCCATCCCATTTGCCAAGTTGGTAAAAGCGACTTCCATCCCGCATGGTGAACTACTCTTGATGCTGAAAAAAATACATTCCAAACACTACCAGTGGCCAGTGCAAAAACAAGAATTGGCAATGTCGCCGTTCCGGTTACGAGTAAAATTGTACCAGTAATGGCTGTGATAATCTGGCCAACGAACAATCCAAATGCCTCATATTTTATTTTCTGCATTCCACGCAATACTCCATAAAATGAAAGCGACAAAGTATCAGCAACTAAAATAATAGTCGCAATTCTTACAAGAACCACAACAATATGACTGTAGTGAAGAAGCTCTGGAACAAGAAAAGCGACAGCAACGGTAATCGGAATAGTAACAACCTTAATCCCAAGGATCGTTCGTGACCAAAGTTGCGCATTATCATCGTTTCGAGCAACTTCTCGTATTAATACTGACGTCATGCCAAGATCGTCCAAAACCAAAATTATCATCACAATAGCCAGAGCCAAAAAATACGATCCAGTGTCCTCAACACCAATATATCTTGCCATCAAAGCAAAGTACAAAAAAGCAACGGTTTTTTGTCCAACCGATGCTAAAGTCAAATACAGTGTATTCTGCGCTAATCGCGTTCCTGAGCCCATAATACATTCCAGAATACGTGATTTTTAGTTAAAAAACAAGAACCTCGATTTTTCGAGGTTCTCTTTTGCTTAACGCTTTCTCCATTGGGTTGAGCGACGGGCGCCACGATGTCCGAACTTCTTTCGTTCTTTCTTTCTTGCATCGCGAGTTAAGAGTCCGCGAGCTTTTATAACTGCTTTTAATGATTCATCGTATTTGACCAATACTCTGGCAAGCGCCATCTTGACAGCATCAGCTTGTCCAACTTTTCCGCCACCAACTGCTCTAACAGTTATATCAACTGTGTCAGTTTTTCCAACTTCTCTAATTGGCGAAATTGCGTTATGACGCAACTGTTCAGTATCAAAATATTCCTTTATATCCTTATTGTTGATAGTGACTTTTCCTGAACCAACTGGAAATAGTCTAACCTGCGCTATGGCTGTTTTTCGTCGTCCAATTGATTGATAATACTTTTCACTCATATTAGGAAATTATTAGGCGTTTCATCCGTGTTGTACGACATTTCGTCTTTGGTAGCATTCGTGAAACAGCCTCTTTCAAAACCTTTGCCGGATCTTCATCAAACATAACCTGCATTGATTTTGTTTTTAGACCTCCAGGATAGTTAGAATGTCGATAATACATCTTTTGTTCCATCTTTTTACCAGTCACCTTTATTTTTGCAATATTTTCGACCTCCACGAAATCTCCGTCATCGATATGTGCTTGATATGAAGGTTTATATTTACCAATCAAATGATTAGAAATATCTGACGCAAGACGGCCAAGCGCCTTACCTGTTGCATCAACTTTATAAACTTCTCTTTTCTGCTCTTCCATAAAATTATACTAATTCTATTTGCGCCATTGGTGCAGAGTCCCCCTGCCTAACACCAAGCTTAGTGATTCGTGTATATCCTCCAGCTCGGCCCTTGTACCGTGGTCCAATGACCTCAAGAAGCTTATTAACTGGTTGCTCTGTGCAAAAATAAGCTAAAAGATATCTTCGAGTAGCTAGATCGTTCTTTTTTGATTTTGTAATCAAGCGCTCTACTGCAGACCTTGCCTGCTTTGCCTTTACTTCTGTTGTTTTAATTTTTTCATAAACAACAACGCTTGTTACCAAATCACGAATCAAAGCCTTTCGTGCTGATGGTTTTCGACCCAATGTTTTGGTTGTATTTCGATGACGCATACTTACTTATTTTTCAGATTCATCTTCTTCCTTCGCCTCAGACTCCTCAATATCTTCTGATGGGATAAGTGAGGAATGTCTAAATTGACCTTCGATCCAATTGAAATGATTTAGAATTATTTTTGTTGCCTGTTCTACTGCTTCTTGCGCTGTCATTGTGCCGTCAGTAATGATATTCATTATTACTTTGTCGTAGTTAGTTATTTCACCAACACGAGTATTTTCTATTTTTAATCCAACAGTATTTACGGGACTGAACATTGAATCAACGGAAATCATACCAATTTCCGAAGCTGTATCACGCTCTTCTGTTGGAACAAATCCGCGTCCTTTCTCGACAACTATATCCATATGCAACTTAGTCTCCTTTGAAGTCACTGTTGCAATCACAAGATCTTTGTTTGCTATCTCAATATCAGCATTCTTTTCTATATCCCCTGCTGTTACCACACCCTCCTTGCCATCAACAGTAAGAGATAAAGTTATTGGATTATCAGAATGCATTTTCATGCGTAACTGTTTCAAGTTTAGAATAATCTCCAATACATCTTCTTTTACTCCAGTAATAGCAGAAAACTCATGCTGAACGCCTTTAATTTTTACGCCTGTAACCGCTGATCCTTCAAGAGATGAAAGTAGGACTCGGCGTAATGCGTTTCCGATTGTTGTACCATAGCCATGGTGAAGAGGTTCTATAGTTAAAATCTCTTCATGTTCATGACTTCCTGGAGAGAAAGTCATCTTTGATGGTAGGAGTATGTTCTCCATAATATAGAAAATGATTGAATTAATTATCGTGAGTAAAACTCGACGATTAGTTTTGGATCATAAACTTCTTTCAGATCTTCCCCCTCCGGAATGCTAACTACTTTTCCTGACATAGTTGCTAAATCCATATGCAACCATCCAGGAACATTATAGCCAGACATCCGTTTCTCCAAATCTTCAAAAAGTTTTTTTCCTTTTTTATTATCCCGTACTGCTATTTCGTCATCAACTGAAACGTTATATGAAGCAATATCAACCTTATCTCCGTTTACAGTGAACATTGCATGACTAACCATTTGACGTGCTTGTGGGCGAGTTTTCGCAAACCCGAGTCTAAAAACAACATTATCCAAACGCATTTCAAGAATTCTTGACATATTGTCTGCTGAATTTCCCTGCATGCTAGTAGCTTTTTTGAAATAATTTCGAAATTGCTTTTCCATTATTCCATAAATACGTTTTGCTTTTTGCTTTTCTCGTAATTGAGTTCCGTAAACAGAAAGTCTACTTCGTCCGCCCTTTGGACCTTTTGGAGATCCGTGAACTCCAGGCGCATAAGGTCGTTTTTGCATGACCTTAAGAACTTTGACTCCTGTTGAAAGAGCAACGCCTTCACGTCTGCTCATTTTTCCCATTTTTTTCAATGTTTTTCCCATAAATCTTCAAACTATATACGTCGTGCTCGACGTGGACGACAACCATTATGTGGTACTGGGGTGGTCTCCTTAATTGAAATTATATTCAAACCTTTAGCATTAAGTGAACGAAGCGCAGAATCTCTTCCGTTTCCAATACCAATGACATGAACGCTTAGCTCTTTCATCCCTAAATTATCTATTTTTTCTAAAACCTTTTCTACAACCTTTCCAGCCGCATATGGTGTCGATTTCTTTGGCCCACGGAATCCACAGTTTCCAGCACTAGCCCATGCCAATACATTACCATTCTGATCTGTTATCGATACGATTGTATTATTTAATGTTGATTGAATATAAGCACGACCACGTGGTACTGCGATATGCGTTCTACGTTTACCTTTTGCAGTTCTAAAATACTTTTGTTGCTTTGCAGAAGCTATCTTTTTTGCAGACTCTTCCTTGCCTACCTGCTCATCACCTTTTACCTCTGCTTTAGTATCTTGAGTTGTTTTTGTTTCTTCACTCATAAATCAAAATTAAGTCTTTGTCAGAACACGGCGTCCACTTCCAGCTGTCATACGTTTGTTTCCACGCACCGTACGTGAGTTTGTTTTTGTTCTCTGTCCACGGGCTGGAAGACGCTTAGCGTGTCGTGTACCGCGATAACTACCAATATCTTTCAGACGCTTGATGTCTTGTAAAACTTCACGACGAAGCTCACCTTCTACGCTATGACCTTTGTCAATAATAGCGCGAATTGTGTTAGTTTGATCATCTGTTAGGTCCTTAACCCTAATAGATTCATCAACCTGAGCCTGTTTAAGGATCTTCTTTGCGCTAGTGTTCCCAATACCATAAATATAGGTTAGGGCAATAACTACTCGCTTATCTGTTGGAATATTAACTCCTGAAATACGTGCCATAGATTTAACCTTGACGTTGTTTATGTTTAGGATTTTTGCAAATGACGCGAACTCGTCCGCCTCTGCGGATCACTTGACAATCGCGACATATTTTTTTTGCTGATGCTCGAACTTTCATAATATTTCTTTTTTAAATGGCAATATCACCCAAAAACCTTGCGAGTGACATTGTACAGGCCGAGATGCCGTATCAAAATCGATACGTTATTCGTCCTTTTGTGAGATCGTATGGGCTGATCTCCACTTTGACATCATCGCCAGGCATTATCCTAATGCGAAACTTTCTAAGTTTCCCGGATAGGTGACCAATGATTTCTTGTTCGTTTTCTAGCTTTACGCGGAAATGTCCAGCAGGCAAAGCCTCCTCGATACTTCCTCGCATTTCTATAAATTGCTTTTCTGCCATAGGCGACCCAATAATAGCAATGAAACTGATATTTGGCAAGAAATGAACGGCAAAAGTTTATTATATGAATGCATTTTTGTCAATTTAATATGTATAAACTTGCATTTATTATTCCAAAATTGCCTTAATTCTACGTATTCCAGCGCTCGATGCCTCTTCCTTAAGAATCCTGAAATGTCCTAATTCTACAGTGTTATTGGCGTGTGGACCACCACAAATCTCCCTTGAGAATACTCCAACATGTTCGTTTCCGACTGTATAAACTTTCACTTTTTCTAAATCCTTATACTTATCCCCAAACAGCCCAATCGCCCCCAATGATTTAGCATCTTCCACCGACATTAAATCGCAAGTTATTGGGAGCTGATTCTGGATCTGCTCGTTTACGATGCGCTCAACTTCTTGCTTTTGATTATCTGAAAGCTTCTCTGGATGTGAAAAATCAAACCTGAGGCGGTCAGACGTTATATTACTTCCGCGTTGCTCTACATGATTGCCAAGCACATTTCTAAGAGCTTGGTGTAAAATATGCGTTGCAGTATGCAATCTTGTTGTTTCCTGCGAATCTTTCGCCAATCCGCCTTTGAATTTTTTTTCAGAGCCAGCTCGTGACAAATCCTTATGCTTATCAAACTCACATTCAAAAACTTCCCTATTTATTTTTTGCCCCTGCTCTTTTGCCATCTCTTCTGTTAATTCAAGCGGAAATCCATAAGTGGCGTAAAGTTCAAAGGCATCTTCGCCTTCTATCTCCCCCTTTTTATCAAAAATTTTGCTAAATCGTTTCTCGCCCTTCTCTAAAGTTTTCCTAAATTTTTCTTCCTCAGCTACAAGTTCTTCTATGATTTTGGCCCGTTCTTGCGCTAATCGTGGATAAGCTATCTTGTATTCATCAATAAACTCACCCGCTATTTGATCTGTAAACCCAGAATTAATACCAAGCTTCTTGCCATATCTAATCGCCCGCCTTAGCAAACGACGCACAAAATACCCATGATCCTTATTTGATGGCACAACACGATCCGCAATCAAAAACGTTGCCGCCCGAATGTGATCAAGCGCTACGCGAAAGGCAAGTACATTATCAGGATCGCCATATTGCTTACCTGAGAGCTCTTCTAATTTATTTATCGCGCCAGCAAAAACATTAATCTTGAACATGTCAGGATCATTATTTAACGCAGCAGCTATTCTCTCTAGTCCACCGCCAAAATCTACATTTTTTTGTGGTAATTCCTCAAACCCCTGACTCGTCTTTTGATACTGCATGAAAACATTATTTCCGATTTCCACAAATCGACCACAGTCACAGTTTGGATGGCATGGTGTTTTTAGACCAGAAGCTTCATGAAGCCCAAGCTCAATCCCAAAATCATAGAACATCTCACTATCTGGTCCGCCAGGCTCACCTACTGGCATTTTTTCAGGAACCCCAGAACGCGACCACCAATTTTTCTTTTCGTCATAAATAAATATCCGATCATTATTCTTCACTCCATCTTTAATCGGATCGGCAACAACATCCAGATCAATTCCAATAGAGCTAAATTGATCCTTCCAAAGCTGTATAGACTCTTTATCCTGCTCTACCCCCAGTCCTGGATTACCCTTATACACAGTCACATATAATCTTTTTGGATCAAGCCCCAACTCTTTTGTTAAAAACTCAAACATCCACGGTATCTGCTCTTGTTTAAAATAATCACCAAGCGACCAGTTTCCTAACATCTCAAAAAAAGTAGTATGAGAACGGTCGCCAACCTCCTCTATGTCTTGGGCCCGAAAACACTTCTGAGAATCACACAATCGTTTGCCTAAAGGGTGCTCCTGGCCAAGAAGATACGGAACCATTGGTTGCATTCCAGACCCAGTAAACAATGTTGTTGGATCGTTTTCTGGAATCAAAGCAGATGAAGGAAGCTCTGCGTGCCCTTTAGAAATAAAAAAATCAAGATATTTTCTTCTTATTAAATGGATGTTCATACATGATATAGGGTATCTCAGCTTCTCTGGTTTATCAAATTGTTATACAGAGGTAACTATTGTCTCCTGAGGTTTTGCTTGTTTTATAAATTTACCCTTTAAACCCTTTACTAACGACTGCATTTCCTCACACTCAAGAGCGTAGGCACTTAAAATATAAACCAAGCTTCCAACCAAACCGGCTACCGCCAACTGAGCAAATACACCAAAAAATGTTTCAAGCCCAAGCCAATCTCCAATAAGATATTTCATTCCCTGAACCGAAAAGGCGCATAAAGAGCCTGCCACAACCATCTTCCAAGCTGAGTGCATAATCTGTTTTTCTTTCAATCCACCCATTTTGATACGTAACGATGTCCACAACAAAATAAATTGTACAAACGACGACAATGAATATGCCATACCAAGACCAAGCACTCCAAACTTTTGCGTTAGCAAAATCGCACTAAGCACAAAAACGATTGTTGATATTAGTGCATACACAAGCGGTGACTTTGTATTGCCTTGTGCAAAATACATTCTAATCAACAAATAAACCAAAGACTGAAAAATAAGAGTCGATGCAAAAAATCCAAGCGTATTTGCTGTCAGGATAGTTGCCTCCCAGTCAAATTCTCCTGCACCAACCACCAATCGCACCATTTGAGCTCGTAAAAATAAAAAAAATACTGTAGCTGGAATTAAGAAAAGTAACATTTGTCGGGTTGTGCGAGAAAATACTTCTATGAGTTGAGAAAATTTTTCATCATTATATAAACTACAAAGTGTTGGGAATACAGCAACAGCATAAGAAACTCCTATTACACCAACTGCAAAATAATTTAGATTGTATGCGAATTGTAAAACAGTAATTGATCCAACCGCCAGCGTAGAAGCAATGGCTGTCATCAATATAAAATTAACCTGATTTACTGCTAGACCTAAGACACGGGGAACCATATTCTTAATCGTGTATGTGATGTCTTTATCTTTAAGAACTAATAATGGTTTGTATGAATATCCTAAAGCCTTCACACCTATAAACTGCAATAGAAGGTGCATAAACGCTCCAAACACGACACCCCACGCTAGTCCAACTTCTCCTAAAACAGGGACAAAAAATACAACGCCGGCTATTATTCCAACATTATAAAAAATTGGTGCCAGAGAAAAAAGGAAAAAGTTTTTGGCGCCCTGCAAGACTGAACCAAAAACCATCGAGATTGCTAAAATCAATTGCGCGCCAAACATTATCCTGGCCATTGAAACTAGCAACTCATGTTTTGGTAAATCAAAACCAGGAGCAATAGCAGACGCTAGTGGATTTATAAAAATAATCACCAAAATTATAATCAATGTAAAAGTGACGACTATTAAATTCAAAATTTTATTTGTCAGCTCCCACTCTTTCCCGTCTGACTTATCTTTATAGTACTTTGTAAATAAGGGTATGAAGCTGGCTGATAGAGCGCCAACAACCATTAGTTGAAATAATAGATCGGGAATTCGAAATGCAGAAAAGTAAACGTCTAGCGTATCGCCCGCACCAAATGCGCCGGCTAAAATTCTATCGCGGGCAAATCCTATTACGCGGGACAGTATTGAAAACGAGGCGATTATTGCCGCCGCCCCAATTATGCTTTCACTTTTATTTTTAAACCAAGAAATCATGACTTTTTTGTTTTACTTTTTTTCTTGGTAATTTTCTTCTCCACGTTTTCTTCCTCTTCGATAGCGATATTCTTAACTCGAGTTTTCACAATCATCGTCATTGACGTGAGCAAAAGAACAACAAGTAGTCCAATCAAAATCTGAACTAAAGGATTTGATAAATGAAAAAATGAAATATAAATTTCTTGCACATCTTCATGCGTAACCCCATCTTGGTCAACAAGTAAAAGTTTAACATTATAAACTCCAGGGGATTGATATTCATGAGAAACACTTTTTGTAGAAGATAATGATCCGTCACCAAAATCCCATGACAAACTCACGTACGCACTTTCGTTTGCTAGTGACTCAAACGCATATGTTTTCCATGCCTCTTTAACATATACAAAAGATGCATTTGGAGATACATGCAATACAGCCCCAGACGAACGCTCAATAACAGTTTGTTCTTCTGCTGCGTCACCATCTTGCAAAGCACTATCCTGATCATCACTTTCTTCCTGACCGCCCGCATCCTGCTCTGGATCGGCCGTTATCACTTCTTGCGCCGGTAGAAAAACCAAATCAATAACCTGTTCATCTTCGTGTCTTGTACTATCTAGTGGATATTTATCGTCAGCGTCACCATAACCATCATCGTCAGTATCAGAATCTTTTGGATCAGTTCCTAATTCATCTTCAATGTCGTCAGCTAATCGATCATTGTCATCATCATTATCACATGCGTCGCCAAGTCCATCACGATCAGAATCTGCTTGCGTTGGATTATCAACCCCAATACAATTATCTACTTGGTCATCTACCCCATCGGAATCATCATCAATGATGATCGTATATAAAGGCGTCAATAATTCATCATTCGAACTATTCGTGTCCTGTGGATCTGTACCTTTGATAACAGCGTGAATATTGAAACTATCACTATATGGAATCATGTAGTCAACCCAAACCTCTTCATTTGCGCCATCAGCTACTAACGAGACTATCTGACTTGAATCAATAAGTTCAGCTCCGCTATAAAACGCAACATACCCAGTTATATCAGTATCTCCCATATTGCGCACTCGGGCATAAATACGCACAGTTTCTCCGGCCACGAACACATCTTTTGAAAATCGGATATCAGCTGAGCGAATAGACATGTCAGAAGTTGATCCAAAAACAGCTCGTGGTATTAACAGGATAAAGACAAATAGTGACAAATAATACTTTTTCATAAATTCTATTCAATTATTCTGGCATGTGCCCCGCGAGTTATCCACAGGTCGCGAGCATAATCACTACTTAACTCTAATCGTAATTTATAAGTTGGGTGAACGCGAACAATAACATTTTCTAAAATTTTTGATCTTTGCAGTAAAATCTCAATATTCACCAGCTTACCATTGCTAAGATACATCTCTTCAGCCTCTTTAGGCGAACATAATAAGTGTGGCCTTGGAACAATGATTCCATTTGAAAGCTCAACTTCGCCAGCTAGCCCGATTAATTTACAAGGTCTTGCTTGTGATAAGTCACCTGATTTTACCTCTTTTGGTTCAAAACCTAAATACGCCGCCTCAACAGCACTCACTTCTACGTGGCTATTTTCCCAATGAGGTCCAAGTATGCGCAATTTCAATCCCCTCTTTAATTTTCCAAATACTTCAACGCTTTCTTCACAAACATACTGACCAGATTGTGATAAATTTTCCACTACTGTCATTGCGTAACCAGAACCAAATAATGCAGTCTGGTCCTGCTCTGACAAATACACGTGAGACGGAATTATATCAACTGGGATCGGTCGCATAACTTATTTTCGTTTATCAATCACCCAAACAAGCAACCAGAAAATTATTAAAGACGCAATAATCACTGCCGAAACAATGCTAATGTCGTGGGCAAATGGCAGGTTCTGCACATTCATACCATAATAACTTGCAATGAGTGTTGGTGGCATGAGTATTACAGATATGATTGTTAGCATGCGGATTATCTCGTTTGTTCTATGTGAAAGAAGGGCCTCGTTAAGATCAAACAACCCATCAACTATATTTTTAAAATTGTCTGCCATTACCCACACCCCATCAAGCGCATCTTTCAAATTATCAAAATATACATTTAACTCATTTGGTAAGAAATTCTTTTTTGTATTGATCAACTGTAAAATCAAAAGGCGTTGCGGGTCAATGACGTGACGCATGAAAAGCAAGTTTCTTCGCAGAGCCCCAAGTCGTAGCGTTGTTTCCTTTGTATGATGGTCTTGCAATTCCTCCTCTACCGAATTTGTTTCCTCTGCTAATGCCTGCAAAACAGACTTTGCATTGTGAAAAGCACTGTCCAACATTTTATAAACCAAATATCCAGTCGTTCTTCCCAGTGCATCACGTTTTAGCCCTGTGTTGTGCGATACTTTATTGAAAAAATCATCTATTACTTTAATCTTTTTTCGCGAGACTGTGACAACGTGATCGTCGCTAATAAAAATAGCCATGTCTGACTTTCCTACTCGGCGATTTATTTTGTCATATTTTGGAATTGAAAAAATCGCGAATAAATAATACTTGTAAACATCAATCTTTGGCAGTTCTGTAAAATCGCGCAAGTCTTCAAAATCTAGTTGATGAA
>JAHILS010000099.1 GCA_018896835.1 Patescibacteria group bacterium
CATGCTTCCCCTGCAAGGTTTATCTCCTCTTTGGTGACCTCGTGTCTGGTGTCAAAGATTGAGGCCAGTTGCTCGGGAAATAATTCTCCAAGTCCACAGAAACGATCGAACCCGGCACATTCGCCGACACAAATAAGGCTGAGTTTTGTCTTCTCCCAAGATTGCTTCGCGCATAGATCAATGAGATAAATCATGATAGTTTGATCGAACAGGCAGGCATCGAACCACAGGATAACTTCCTCATATTTGCCGGCTTCTTTGATCTTTCTGTATCGCGCAGACATGCCTTGAAGGACGCCATCATATTTCAGTCCAAAGGTCATAAAGTAGCTTGCCCGTATGCATTGGAATTCTTCTTCAGACAGATTCCCGGGCACAGGTCCTTCGACGTATATTTCCTTCCAGACCAGTACATCGCCCGGAATTTTGCTCTCCTGCAATGCTTTGGCTGACGAATCCCCGCAGTGGATGTGAAGGAACCGTCCAGCCTCAGTTTTTCCCAAGACATGCTTTTTCAACTCGCTCCAGCTCTGAAAGCCGTATTCTATGGCAAGGGCAAACTGTACCTCCTGAAGACATGCTTTTGCTTTCAAGATTTCATCATCAGACTTGTCTTGGAATTGACGGAGATGCCGGAGCACCTTACAGCATGATACATTTCCGCCCTTATGGGCCTTAAGAACAGACTTTGCCTCAAGGCGGAGGTGTTTGAGACTGGGGTTGGACGGTAATTGAGAGGCCGGTACTGAGCGTGTCGAAGAGGTCATTGAGACCCTCCTTTCTTGTCCTTTTGGGACATGTTTTACGCCCGGCGACTGCTATCTCGGGCAGAAAGAAGGTTCTCTAACTTTTATTTCTTGAAGGTGACCTTAGTTCTTCCGGCAGTCGACGAGGCGTCCTTCAAACACCAACCATAAAAATACGAAAAAGCAGAAAATATGTCAACGGAAATAGTGGAACATCCTATTCTGAAAGGGTTGCAGTGGCTGAGTCCGTCCGGACCTACGCCCAAGCGGCCGAAATCGTTGGCGTATGCAGAGGCCGGGTGTTTCAACTTATTTCCCTGGTTACCAGACTCCCGAAGGAAATCACGGGGGAGTGGCAAGTGCTCTTATCCGGAAGCGAATATGCGCCGGTAAGTACGATGTTTGGCGGACAAGATTTTACGGAGGTGAATACAGGCCGTTAATCAGCAGTCGAATCCCTGAGAATTTTCTGACAACAGACATTCTGTTGGAGTCAACGCATCCGCACTTTTCATGAATAATTCAGGTCAACGGGTCAGTTGCCTGATTCCCTCATGGAGGAGTTTGACCGCGAGCCGCGCGGTCTGGACTTGGGCGGGGCGCCGTACTGCTGGCGCTTTTCTGCGACTTTGAGTTGACGAGAAGCAGGCGGCCGAATCTTAGCGCCCATGGCAGTCAGTTCCTTGGCAATGCAGTACCGGATAAAGTTGGACCGATCCATCTGTAGTTTGGCCCTTGCCTCCTCCATGGCATAGAAAAGTTCCTTGCTCATGGAAAAGGCCGTGGCTGTCTGATCCGGACTGCGCATCTTGCTGTTCATAGTTCCGGTAATATAAACGAAATTGTTATAACATAACAGGAGAAATTCTATGTTTTTTGACCGGCGAATTTAAGTCCTTCGGTTTCTCGCGCAAAGTCGCGAAGCCTGCCCGAACGTCGGCCAGAGATGCCAGGAATAAAAAATGGATTTGAAATTATCGATGTCCATCATCTGCGGCTTTCATTAATAAGATCAGGCTTGCAGATTCATGGCAAAAAAATTCTTTTTTTTGTTGACATGCGTATAACGGCGTTATACATTCATAGAACAATGCGCAAAAAGACATGTGAAAAAGAAGATTGTATACGTGTGGCCGTGAGGTTGCCCGAGGACATGTATTCCGCTCTTAAGATGGTCGCGAACAGGCATGCGATTACCAAGACCCATCTCATGCGCAAAGCGATCGAAAAAGAATGCCGTCGCTGCCGGGAATCCGGCGGCCTGCCCTCCGATGTGTCTCGCCGAAGCCCTGCGAAGGCGGAATCTACGAGAGCGTAGGCTGGGCCTGCCCGCAAATGAGCAGGGGATTTGAGTGTCCGGAATCGCTTCTTTGAGACATACATACGCGATCTTTTTGCTGAAGGCCAGCAAGTTCAACCTGCGTCTGGTTCAGCACCAGCTCGGCCTGCGTCTTTCAGAAATATGGAAATTAAGAAACCGTGAACCGTGAACCATGAACCGTTGTTGCGCATGTTTTTGACCAGGATATGGAGAAGGCGCTGGGGAAGTTGTATGGGTGACAAAAGTTACCAGAGCTGACAAATGAAGACCGGCTGTGAGATAAAAAACGAGGAAATTAACAGTCAGGAATAATGCTGGCAAAGTGCGTGTAGTGTAATTGTTTTTAAACTGGTGTCATTGTTCGAAAAACAAAGCGCTACCATGAAAAAGCTTCATCAGGCTGTTTTCAATGGGCGGATTTCCATGCTACCCGAAAAGCGATTTCTTATCAGTTGATGGCTGTGACATGAGCAACTTCTAACCAAAGGAGAACCATGAAAACATCAAGGATGGGGCGAATGAAAAATGGATTGCGGCTGGTAATTTTGCGGACGCGAATCGGCAGGGCGTGCTGGCTGCCGGTGTTTTTCTTACTGGCAGCCGCAGTAACAGTAAAGGCCCAAGATTACACCTACACGACAAATTCCCCTGATACGAATACGATTACCATCACCGGCTATACCGGTTCCGGTGGTGCGGTTGTCATCCCGACCAACATAGCGGGCAAGACCGTCACCAGCATTGGAAATGGGGCGTTCTATCATTGCACCAGCCTGACCAGCGTCACGGTCCCCACCAGCGTCACCAGCATCGGGTACGAGGCGTTCGCTGCCTGCGCCAGCTTGATGGCTATTAACGTTGATGCGGCCAATACGTACTACAGTAGTGTGGATGGAGTCTTGTTCAACGAAAGCCAGACTATACTCATGCAATGCCCGTGCGGCAAAAGCGGAAGCTATACGATCCCCGGTAGCGTCATCAGCATCGGGGGTTTTGCATTCACAGAATGTATCAGCCTGACCAGTGTCACGATTCCCGATAGCGTCACCAGCATCGGGGAATTTGCGTTCTGGAACTGTATCAGTCTGACCAGTGTCACGATTCCCGGCAGCGTTACCAGCGTTGGGGGCCGGGCGTTCGCTAACTGCCACAGTCTGACCAGTGTCACGATTCCCGATAGCGTCACCAGCATTGGGAATGGGGCATTCGCTTACTGCGCCAGCCTGATGGCTATTACCGTGGATGCGGCCAATACGTGCTATAGCAGTGTGAATGGAGTCTTGTTCAACAAAAGCCAGACTATACTCATGCAATTCCCGCGCGGCAAAAGCGGAAGCTATACGATCCTTAGCGGCGTAACCAACATCGGGAATAATGCGTTCGCTTACTGCACCAGCCTGACCAGCGTCACGGTCCCCGCCAGCGTCACCAGCATCGAGGACTGGGCGTTCGATAACTGTCCCAGCTTGACCAGCGTATATTTCGAGGGTAATGCTCCAAGTGTTGGTTCAAATATATTCAGCGCCTTCAATCCTACGGTCTATTACTTGGAAGGTACCACGGGCTGGAGCGCGACGTTTGGCGGTCGCCCGACCATGCTATGGAACGCGGTAATCACGACCCAGCCGCAATCGCGGACCAACAATCCGGGGTCATCCGCAAGCTTCACAGTGGTGGCGTCGGGGGGTCCGCCGCTGTATTACCAATGGCAGAAGAACAGTGCCGACATTTCAGGCGCCACAGCCACAAATTATTCAATAGCGTCAGTGGCAGCAACAGATGCAGGCAATTACCGTTGCGTAGTTGCCAACATGGCGGGTTCCGTCACCAGTTTGGTTGCCGGCCTGACGGTGAACGATCCACCGGCTGCGCCTGCGGGCCTGAGCGCCAGTGATGGCGCCTATACGAACAAGGTGGCGCTGAGCTGGACCGCTGCAGCGGGTGCTCTTGGCTACCAGGTCTGGCGGCACACGGTCAATAATTCTGCCGCAGCCAGTTCGATTGGGACGGCCACATCAACCGCATACGACGACACTGGCGCAGTTGCCGGTACGATATATTATTACTGGGTGAAGGCTACCAATGCGGCGGGGGCGAGCACGTTCAGTGCATCCGACAGCGGCTGGCGACGGGCAGTCTACACGATCACGGCCACG
>JAHILS010000032.1 GCA_018896835.1 Patescibacteria group bacterium
CCACTGGAGAGTCGATACGATCAACACTATATCCTTCATACTCCCAAGATTTTGAGACTGTATATTGAGCACCCTCCTCCACAGCTGATGCGTTTTGGGTAAAAGAAAATACTGTCTGGATTTGCAGTATCATCAATAAAACAATAATTATTTTTTTCATAATTTTCATTCAACAGCCAAGATTCCTTCACGAAGAGCTAAACGCTTTTCGTACATTTCTTGAGTTTCTTTGGCAATATCATCCCAATTATAATCAAGTTCGACAAACTCACGGGCAGAATGCCCAATTGAGGCTGCGTAAAGCTCGTCTTTGGCCAATTCAATAATTTTTTCCGAAAGCTCATCAATACTTCCGGTTGTAAATGGAATGCCGTATTCGCAGATTACTTCCATATTTTCTGGAATGTCAGATGCAATAACTGCTTTGCCAAAACTCATCGCTTCCAAAATTGCAATTGGTAATCCTTCCGAGGTTGATGGATGAACAATGAATTTTGCTCCGGCAAATAATGCTTTAAGCACATCGCCTCGTTGGTAGTCGGTGAAGACAATTGATGAGTCTCCACGAGCCTGCTCATGAAGTTGTTTAACGTAATCATCGGTAAAAGCCGATCCTCCCACAATCGCAAGTTTTGTATTTTGCAAAAGTTGTGGCTCTTTTTCACGCGCTAACTTCCAAGCATCAATTAAAGTATGAGCGCCTTTGTGAGGAACGAGCCGGGCAACCATGGCAATATACTCAAATGATCGCAGACCAAATGGAGCGATTATCACATCGTTGATTGCTGTTCGGCGGGGAGTAATTCCGTTGGGAATATAATTTACACGCTTGTTATAAGAAACAGAAATATAATTAACCAGGGTTTTGCTTACAGCCACAACTTCGTGCGCAAACATGGCACAAGCTTTTTCTCCGAGTTGCAAAGAAGCTCTAGCTATTGGTCCCCATTTGGCATGCTCTCTATCAATACAATGAAAAGTGTTGACAATGATTGCTTGCGGTCGCAGAATTTTTGGAATCCAAGAAAGAAGTGATGGGCCAACGCCATGAAAATGAATAATGTCGGGACGCTCGATTATACAAGCATGCAAGGTGGCAAGAAGCGTATGGCTAATTGCATCAAGATGCTTGGTGTGGATTGATGGCAGTGACTTTAAAACAATGCCATTATATTTATCCATGTCAGAGGGTGTATACCAAGGACGTGTATAAACAGTCACATGATTGCCTAGCCTAACCAAACGAGTCGCCAGTTCTTCAACATGCGTTTCGATTCCACCGTATTGGCTAGGGACGCCTTTTTGTCCAATGAATGTTATATGCATAGTTTTGAGATAACGCGGAACCTTAGCAATTTTTTCACTTTCTGTCAATTATCCACATCAGCAATCTGCGGTTTTTTCTATTCAAAAAATCGACCAATATTGGTCGATTTATCGACTTATCCCCACTTTTTTAATCTTCTTGCAAAACCTCACTATAAATGTCCATAACCTGGTGATAGTGTTTTTCTGGATCACCCAGCTCTTTTGCTCTTTTATAAGCATCTTGAGCCAAAGAACGAGCATAGTCAGCATTATCAATAAAAAGCCTAAGCTTTGACACTAAGTCCTTAGAATTTCCCGACTTGAATACTTCCCCACTAACGCCTGGCTCCACAATCTCTTTTAATCCTCCCGCGTCTGACACAATTACTGGGGTCATATGAGCCATTGCTTCGACTGCGGACAATCCAAATGGCTCATGCCAAATCGATGGCACAACACATACCCTAGCACTAGATAAAAGCTCTGTTCGTGCAGTCCCCTCTGCAAACCCCATAAACTCAATATTCTTCATCCCCCTGGCGCGCAATCGCAATATTTGTTCATACGGTCCTGATCCAGCTATTTTCAAAATCGTTTTTGGAAATGACTTCATGGCATCGATTAAGACATCGACGCCTTTGTAATCTTCTAGTGCGCCAAGGTAGAGCACAAACCCCTCATCCTTATATGAAACATTTTTTGGTATTTCAGTGAAGGGATACAAGACTTTTATTTTTTCTTTTTTAATTCCGATGCTTGTTAATACTAAAGCTGTAAAATTTGAATTTGCTAAAAACATGTTAATTGGTTTTTCATACTGCTGGCAAAACCTGTGCCACGACTCAATTAATTCCAAAACAAAGGTTGCCAAATAAGAATGCTTAATAAACTTCGTGCGGGCAGTGGCAAACAATCCGATGTGATTGATATCCATTGATTTCTTTTTCACTTCGTCCCAAAGCGCATAGTTGGCACTAGCCAGAGCATAATCATGAACAGTCATAACAACTGGAATCCCACGCTCTTGGCAAACTTTTAAAATTGATGGCGAGATGTGAGTATAAATATTATGAACGTGAACAATGTCTGGCGAAACAGCGTCAACAAGTGACGCAAACTTTCTTTTTGCCTCCCATGACCACAAGGCCCGCATAGTTTGTTTCCAAGCATGAAAAAGTCCACTACTTCCCTGCTCGGTTTGAATTTCGGAAACAAAAAAGTTTTCCCACGCGCTTGGAAGATTTTTTGGATAATGCATGGAAAAAGGAATTACCTGATGACCCTGCGCCTCTTGCATGCGCATTAAATCAAGCATGTAACGCTCAGCGCCACGACGATAATAAAAATATTTATGAGCGTGGATTATTTTCATGCTACTCTATTATTTTTTCTCTTTGTCCCAGCACAATCACTAAAGCAGTAAAAACCCAAAGGTACGGTGCTAAAGTTCTCACTTCCAAAAATGTTGCCAAAAACGCGTTGAGACAGACCGCGAGCATGGCCCCAGCAACACCCAAAGCCAGCGCTCGGGTAAACGCTTTTTTCGATTTCCAATACACGTTTAGACAAAGCAAAAATAAAATAACGTACATTGAAATATACAAAATAAACCCGACGGTACCTGACTCACCCCACAAACTAAACCAATTATTATCAATATAGCCATCGGTTCCATACACACCAAACGGCAAACCTAACTTGTCATAAACACTCGTATTCCCAAGCGCTGACACAGCACCACCGCCAAAAGTGGCTGGACCGTGTCCAAACAAGAATGCTGACGGAACAACAGTAATTAGAGTTTGCACAATCCAATACATGCGCCCAAGTCCATAATATTCACCACACCAACGCTCATAAGAAAAGGCTTCAAAGAATCGTTCAATTATTGTTTGGTCGCCAACGTCCCATAGATTGCTGACTATCAAACCTGAAACAGCCAAATAGCCAAGTATTACGGCAATGGCGATTCCTACTGACCACATCACCCGCTTGTCTTTTTTAATTAAGATTGTGATGAATAAAGCACCCAGTACAAATCCAAACCATGCAGAACGAGAATAAGTCATTGCCAAAACAGGAACAGACAATGCTAGTAAAAAAATAAATAATGATCTGTACTTTTTAATTTTCGGCTCATACAAAAGCGAAACCAATATGAGCATAAAAAAAGCCATAAAGGTTCCCAGGCGGTCATAACGCCCCAGAGTGCCAAAAATACGTTGACCATGATCCCAAAACTGAACAGTCCCAGAAGTAAGTTGAATTTCGCCAAACGAGCGGGCTTGAGATGGTAATAAAAAGCTATCTAGCATTTCACCAAAGAAAACCTGTGCTACGCCCAAAAATACTTCAAAGCCAATGATTGCAAAAAGCGTGTACAAAAGAATCTTAATCCACTTAGTGGTTGGTTGAAGATATAAGGTTACAAAAAACAACAACATAAACCTGATAATCTGGCGGATGCCCAAAATCGCATACGTGGGCGGAACAAAATTCATGATAGCTGACGCCAGTAAGACAAGTAAAAATAAAATAAATAAAATATCAATTGGTGATTGTCGCCACTTGATTTGTCCACTAATCATTTTCCAAAGAACAACCGCGACTAGTAAATAAATCAAAAGCTCAGAAAAGTAACGGGCATAAAGATATATATCGTCAGGAATCCATTTTAATAAAAATGGTTCAAACGGAAGATAGAAAAGCAAAAGTGCTAGCGACCAGGTTGGTCGCATAAAACTTAAAACAAGAATAGCAACACCAAATACGACTGCTAAAATAAGTGAAGGTGAAAAAATAATTGAACCAAATAATGCAATAAGCGAGACTCCGAAAAGTACATACGCAGAAAACCGCGCGTACTTGTCGCTGGAAAGATACGTGGCATGCAAATTAATCATTGCATTTATTATATCGCAGAAGAAAGAAGGGATAAAGCTTATTTTAAATTTTATAAAAAAAACGAAACGCCCCCAACTGGCTCAGCACAGACGTGCATGTTGCTAGCAGGGGGCGCGGGCGACCGAGTTGGTCGCGAGAAGTCAAGGGTCAGGAGAGGCTCTACTCCTCGAGTTCCGCACAGTCCTCGTCGCTGAGCGGCGAGATCTGGCTCCCATCGCTCTGGAAACAGAGCGAGTAGGTGCCATCCGTGTTCTCATTGCACAGCTCACTGCTGGTTTCATCGACCATGCAGTAGCCGTAGTAGAGGGCCCACGAGTCGGACGGGCCGAGCAGGGTGACGCGGAAGTTCCCGCCACCCATGGTGAACCAGAGCAGGTCGGAACCGAGCTCGTAGTCACCGAGGTAGGCGGTGTAGGTCCACGCGCTCTCCAGGCCAGTGCCGGTGATGACGACATCCTCCGGATCCGGGGTGGTTGAGGACCAGGACAACGACCCGAACCCGAAGGCCAGATCCGTCCCGTCCACGCACAGCCACTCGAGACCCTCGCCAAGATCGTCGGCGCACTCGTAGCAGGCTCCGTCATCCACGGTACCGTCGCAGTTGTCGTCGACGCCGTTGCAGATCTCGGCAGCGGCGGGGTTGATGGAGGCGTCGGAGTCGTCGCAGTCCACGTCGTCGGTGTAGCTATCGCCGTCCGCGTCGACAGGCACGTAGCCCGTGTCCGTGTCGGCATCCGCG
>JAHILS010000033.1 GCA_018896835.1 Patescibacteria group bacterium
AGGACAGCGCGCGGATCACGGCCAACATCTGCGCCAAGGCAACCGAGCTTGGGCTCAAGAAGCCCAATGCCGAGGTTGCCTGTCTCATCCGTGAGAAATTCTCGGATGATGATATTAAGGCGATGGGTCTATGGTGGATCGTTGCCATGCACGATCCCATTGAGGATTCCGATGGCAATCCGGACCTCCTTGGCGCTAACCGCGATGACGACGATTATTCGCTCTACGCGTGGGACGATAGACCTGACGACAGGTGGCGTAGCGAGTACGGATTCGCCTTCCAGCAAGTATAGATCTTTGGACTTTGAACCTTAGGGTTCTCTGTCCTTTGACCCTCTGTCCTTAGTCCTTCTTCGTTAATGGGCTCGGCTTTGCCGAGCCCACGCGTCCGTCGCCTTCTAATAGGTGGCGGGCGATTTGTTTTAAGGAAATAATGTATACTTATTGTTGGAAGTAGGTGAATACGCGGACGGTTACGGCTTTCCGCTACCGAACCCGGTTTTCATATGCTCGGAATATTCAAGATTACGGTTTTGGATAGAGTGGTGTATGTAAGGCCCAAACAAAAATGAAAAATACTTGGCGCGAAGTATTAAGGCATTGCAATGCCGAATAAAATTCAACATCAAGATTATTCAAGGTGTGGTGTAATTGAGGATATTCCGCGTAATTCCGATGGCAATCCGAACCTCCTTGGCGCTAACCGCAATGACAACGATTATTCGCTCAACGCGTACTACGACAAGCCCGACAACAGGTGGAACAGCGAGAACGGATTCGCCTTCTTGCAACTATTTTCATTTCTCTCCTGCTTTTGCAGGAGAGTTTTGTTGTGCAGAGCATAATCCGGCTCCGCTAGATTTTGTGAGCTGTCCATACCAACCACCAAGCATCTTGCCAGCTTCAGCCAGAGAAACGGAAAGTGCAATATATTTATTGTTATCCAAGGATTTTGTTTCGTATAAAACCAGGAGCAAGATTTTTAGAGTGTCCAATTTTCTTATAGCCAAGCGAACATATGGTATTTTTTCAACACCTTTTAAAAAACCTGCCGTAACTGACGCTTCAATGGTTTCAATGAACATGTTGTCAATGTGACTTCCAAGTGTGTAGCGATGTGTTTTTGGTATGTTTGAATAAAAACCAAACCATTGCAGATAAGTGGATTTGAGCGCTTGTATTACTGGCAATAGTTGCGGGGGGGGGTACACTTTTGAATATGGTTCATAAATTTAATGGCAGTTATGAGGAGATTATATCATTGGATAATCTACTTCTGGCATGGCATGAGTTTGTTAGAGGTAAGCGTTCACGAGTTGATGTGCAAGCGTATGAATTTCAACTCATGGATAACCTCATCGCATTACATGAGTCGCTAGCGATGATGAAATATTTGCACGGTCCATATACAGCGTTTACAATAACCGATCCTAAAGTGCGCAAAATTCATAAAGCGACAGTAGCTGATCGTATAGTCCATCGAGCATTGCACAGAAAGATTTATCCGTATTTTGATAAGCGATTCATTACAGATTCTTATTCATGCAGAATTGGCAAAGGAACGCATAGAGCGCTTAATAGATTTACACAGCTTGTACGAAAAGAAAGCTGTAATCACAGAAAAACATGTTGGGTGTTGAAGTGTGATATTCGTAAGTTTTTTGCTTCAGTTGATCACGATATTCTTTTGGATATTCTTCGTGAGGTTATTGCTGACGAGCGCGTGTTTTGGCTTTGTGAGCGGGTAATTTCAGGTTTCTCATCTGGTGCGCCTAGGGTAGGAATTCCGCTTGGTAATTTGACATCACAATTATTTGCCAATGTTTACATGAATAAATTTGATCAATTTATAAAGCATGAATTGCATATACGGCATTATATTCGTTATGCCGATGATTTCGTTGTTATATCTCGCGATAGAGATTATCTTGAAAGGATTTTAATTCGGATTGATGAGTTTTTAACACACGAATTACAGTTGCAACTTCATCCAAATAAAGTTGAAATCAAGACGATCGCGCAAGGAGTGGATTTCCTGGGCTGGGTGCATTTTCCGTATCATCGTGTATTAAGGACGGCAACAAAGCGCAGGATGATGAGGAGATTACAAGAAAATCCGTCTTTATGTACATTGGCGTCGTGTAATGGTTTATTAAAACACGGGAATACCTACAATTTGCTTTATTTTATTGATTTTTATACTCACTTATGCTAATTTAGGCTCATTATTAGTATGTATAAGACAGTCGAAGTTCCATTGTCAGGTCATCCAGATAAAGTCTGCGATCAAATCGTGGAAGGGCTTTTGGATGAATATTTACGACGTGATCCAAAAAGTCGGGTAGGGCTTAAGGCTTGTGGGTCAAATGGCATGCTTATGATTGGCGGTACTGTTGATTCTCGGGCTGATTTTGATGCCTCAGCTTTGGCAAAAAAGATTTATCAGGATATTGGATACCTTGATGACATTGAACCATTTGTAAACATCGAGCGTCCAACAGAAGATCTGGCAAAAACCATTATTAGTGGTGGCGCGCAAGGTACGGCAACTGTTTACGGTTATGCGACCAAGGAAACGCGCGAGTTTTTGCCAAGAGCATTTGTTTATGCCAACGCGATTGCTCGTCGTATTGATGACTTGCGAAAACTCAATGAAGCATTTTCATTTTTGCTTCCAGACGGTAAAGTGCAGGTGACGATGGATGGTGAGCGTATAATCGCTGTGACAATTTCTGTACAGCATGATCAATCTGTTGATAGGAATATTGTGCAGTCCAGTATTTTGGAAAATGCCATTATGCCAATCATTGGCAATGATACTGGCGTAATGATTTTCGTAAATTCTGCTGGTGCGTTTTCAGAAGGCGGGCTTTCTGCCGGCGCTGGCGCATCTGGTCGAAAAATACTAGCCGATACTTATGGCGGTCTTTTACCGCATTGCGGAGCGATATTTTGTGGACGCGATCCATTGCAACCAAGTCGGGCTGGAACATTTATGGCTAGGTATGTTGCGAAAAATCTGGTAGCGCAAGGCGTTGCTGGCAATATCTTGATTACCGTTGGATACGCGATCGGTCATCATGAGCCAATTTTCTTACAAGCTGTCACTGGAAAAGGTGAAGATATAACACAGGTCGTAAAAGATAAATTTGATTTTAGGCCAGAGGCAATTGTTGAACGATTAAATTTACGTCAGCCATTTTATCAACGTATGTCAGTGAATGGGTATTTTGGTAAAGATGGTGCGCCCTGGGAAGAAGTCGATGAGGATAAATAAATTTGCTATAATCAAGATATGAAATCACATATCTTTTTTATTTTATTAGCAGTAATAGCTATTGCAGGAGTTTCAGTTGCTTTTTGTATTATTCAAGAGCCAGAATACGTCCAGATTAAAAGCGACGATGGAATTGTAAATATCGAAGGGTTAACACGCCAGTCTAGGGATGTTACGGTTGCTGTGCTGGGTGATTATTCTTATCAAATCGAACCATCTTCAGCTTCTTTCCAACAGCCATTAACATTAACCTTTGATCTTTCACAAACACACTTTAATTCCACTATCGCGGTTTATAAATACAATCAAGATTTAATGATGTGGGAGGCTGTTTCCTCGGCGATTGATCCTTCTGCGGAAGAGGTTGTTTTAGAGCAGTCTGAACTGGGAAAATACACAATTAAACAATACTCGGTTATCGATGCCCCTGATTTTGTTGATACATTTGATAGTGTATTAACAATGGCTCCAAAAAATACAGTGGGTTATGAATTGGCCGTTGGATTTATTGACAGCAATGGATCAGTGATTCGAATATCAAAGAAGACTCAGTTGGGAGGATGCGATGGGATTGTGGCGCATGGGAATAGGGAAGAGTTATCACAAATGGAACGTAAGACGCGCGTATATGTTGATAGTGTAGAGCAGGAAGTAGATTTTTTAATTATCGGTCGGTGGTTTGTTGATGACGAGATAGGTTGCAAGGGTGGACAAGTGCTGATGAGTACGCAAGAAATGTGATATTATATTTATATTAAATCTTGGAGGAAAAAATATGCCAACAACAGTTAAGAAAAGTTCAAAGTCCGCCGTTGCTAAAAAGACAGTTACTGCAAAGCCAAAAAAAATCGCTCTGCATGCCAATGATGTTCATGAGCCAGTTATGGTGATGGGTCATGCCTGCCAAAGTTGTAATGCGCTTCCAACTGGAAGTATTGAACTTGTTAGTCTTTTGTTGGTGTTAGTGTTTGCGCTTTCCGCAGTGCTAATGACCAGCGTGTACGCATTACATTTGCAGGCATCGAAGACAGATGCTTTGCAGTATCAGATAGACATGACGCAAGCGCAGGTTGAATAAAAATACAAAATAAGAGAAAATGGGGGTCAGACCCTCATTTTAATTTAATACATA
>JAHILS010000034.1 GCA_018896835.1 Patescibacteria group bacterium
CGATGCAAATTACTCGACGCGCCATGCAAATACGTACGCACACCGGCAAAGTCAATCATTATATTTGCGCAAATTACGCGATCTTTATAAAACCCGACTGCCAAATAAGCCTGCGCCCCATCTCCACGCATTGTTTCAAGTAATGTTTGGTAATAAGTATGCGGATAAGAACTAAATCTATCACGAGCCGTTGTTTGATCTAGCAAGCGCTCAAAATCAGCAAACCTTTGCATGTTCACAATTTTTGGAATAACACCTTTACGCTCTGCTAAACGAATATTGTAACGAGTCTTTGGTTTTAAATTTTCAAAAACAGCTTCTTGTCCCGCAGTTAAATCAAGGGCAGTGGTCGCTGAAGGCTGAACATCAGGTACGTGCAATAATCCTGTTTCCTCAACTGGTTCCATGCGTAAAAACATACCATTACCGAGTTCTTTTCGTAAAACCTCAATGCGATGATCGATGTTTGCCGAACCAATTGGACCTTTGGGCGTATACCAATAATGTTTCCCCAACGGTAATGGCATCTTAATGGCTTGAGCAAGTGTAACTCCCTGACTATCATCAACATAAACTCGCTCAACCACCCGCCCGATTGATCTTTGAAATTCCCCCCATTCCCATGAACTTAAAAAAGAACCAAAATTTGGAGCGTGTTCTTTAACCAAATTATTCCATTCCTTACGATCCATGTGAAAATTGTTTTAATGCCTGCTTAATGCGCTCCTCAACTGTTTCGCCTGGCAAACCTTTAGCCACTTCTATTGCTTCTCGACGCGAATACCCAAGACTCACAAGTGCTTCAATGGTCGAAACGTCGCCCACTGTTTGATCTTCTTCCCTAACAAGCACACCTTTAAGTTCAAGAATAATTTTCTGCGCTGTTTTTTTACCAACGCCAGAAATGCTTGTTAAAAATGCCAAATCCTCATTTAAAATTCGATCATGAACCTGCGCAGGACCCGCTGAAAGTAAAATCTTTTGCGCGAGTCGTGGGCCAACGCCATTAATATCAATCAACTTCTCAAACAAATCAATAGCGTGTTTGTCTGGCGCTCCAAAAAGCTCATGCCGGTCCTCCCGAACGTGGTCATAAATCTCCCAGCAAACCTGCTCGCCGACTTGTGGATTGCATCCCATAAAATTAACACGATACCCAACTCCCCCCACCTGTACAACACAATTGTCCAGGCTAACTGCTCGAATAATTCCTTCAAGATAGGCAATCATAATGCGGGTAGTTTAGCGCGTTCGTGCCCGATTGAGCAAACGAGCTTTTTGAATTTGTGAGAATAATGGCTGTAAAGCATCGTTTTCCACAACAATCTCTGGACTTCTTACAGCATCTTCTACTTCTTTAAGAATTTTTGCCCTATTTGGACCAATGGGGGTCTTTAAAACCTCAAAGATGTCGTCAGCTCCAAGCCCCACGCCTGCGAGCATTGTTTTAAAAGCTTTCTTTTCTAGCCCCTCGATTTTTTTAACTCTATTTTGCTTACGCTCAACCACAGCCAACTCTTCTGACTTAAGCATATTTAATACCACATTAATGTCCGCACGCATCTTGCCGTCCTCACACGCAATACTGCCAACAACGGCATCCAAAAACAATGAAGCTAGTTGGCAATCTAGGACGTCATCACCATCAAGCCCGGCCTTTTGTGCTAACGCTACTAAAATTTTATATCTGGCTGAATCAGGACGACGGGCAAAAAAACTAATCTCATGAATATGTTCCTTCACAAGCAAGTAAACCATTTCCCGATCGCGAGAAGTGAGTCGACAAAGATCTGCTATTTGCTCTCGAAAACCTTGATAGTCACTCGATATGGCCATCTTGTCATGTCCTTTATAAGAAACTTTTATTTGATACTCAGCCCCAAAAGCGACAGAGAGTTCCGACTGGGTTAAACTTGAATGTCCAACCTCAAACGCTCGTAATAGTTTAAGATACAAATCAATCAAATGCTTGGTCGGAAGTTTTTGTGGAGTAGCAAAACCTTCCCGAGCTCCTCTTGATCCCAATGGGGCGTCAAAGGTTATGCAGTCGTACTTGGCAATATCGTGAATAAAAATAAACGCCTTGATTGTGGCGGCGTTTTCGCAAAGTATCTCTTGCAGTTCAATAATTTCATTTTTTAAATGCTTCTCTCTGGCAAATTCATCAATTTGTAAAAGATCAGCCTTACCGGCACAAATAGCATAAAGCGCACAAAGCATACGCTCTAAGTGATAAGTCATAACTGGGCCTTCGCCGTGGTGCTTTGGGGACTGTGGGGTTCTGTGAATTTGCGAAATCTGACTAACTTGAGCTTCAAACTCATACATTGTATCGCGAGCCTGACGAATAAACTCATCTGTCATCACAAAACGATCCATCCATTGTAAAAATGGGTAAGTTTCTTTGTCTTTAATAGGTTCAAGCGTATCAAACATGTGCTTACAGTATACCGCATGCTTGAGCTTGTTTTAAGAGCTATCCTTAAAAAGTAGCACGCCCGCCGATCCACAAGGGGAAAGGCGGGCGTACGGGTTGGGGAGGTTCACCTCACCTCTAGTGACGATCTGCCCTAGTACTCTAAGGGGTCAAGTCTTTAATTTACAATTATACATTCCGAAATTGTAAATTAAAGACTTGACCCCAATTACGCTATTAAAAAACCCCAATAATCTCACTCACCTCTGGCAAGCCACCGTCCCGAGGGGCGATCATCCCCCAACATTTTCCACCACCGAACAAAAACCCGCCGTATTTTTCAATTAACTTCTGAGCGCTGGCGGTTTCTTGTACATAAAGCTTGTGACTTCCCTGTTTGATAATAGTTGGTGTTGGCTTTTTGTATTCTGCAAAAATCAAATATGAAACTGCATCGCGGATATCAACATCATTATTATCACTTTCAATAATCAAAAATCCATCTTGCTTTCGTCGAGCCTCCCAAGCTTTTTGCGCCTGCGCTTCCTCTTCTTTTCTCTCCTTACGCCCCAGCTCGTAAACTAATTCTTTAATGTAGCGCAATGCTTTGTCTTGATTCTCTTCTGACAATCCGATTTTTTGCAGTTCCCACAAAAATCCCCTGTCGTTGGCCGCTACTGCCCGCACCAGCATGGGATCAAAACCAGCAGATTTCAAATCTTGATCATCAATATCGTAAAACTCAAGAAATTGCTCTAAAGAACTTTTGTCATTAAGCCTATCCAACTCATTGTACTGATGGTGATCAATAATATTGACATCAATACCAGCCTCACGAAGTTTTCCTTCAGTTTCAACCCCTGGAATCTCAACTATTACCACAGCTGACGCTTGAGGATCTATCAGCCCAATGCGTTTAATTAAACCTTCCTCATTTTCCAGCTTTGCCCCATGGCCTTGAGCCGACACGATCGTTGAAATATCAAATGCTTTAGCAATTTTCAGAATCTGTAACGATTCTTCATCATTACGCGGACAAATCAGAATAATGTGCTGGTTTTGCATATTAAAACCCCATCCAAATATCTTGCTCGGCAATACGAGACTCTTGGGAATACTTAACTGAACCGTCGCGGACAAATTCGACCGAATCTGCAAGTGTGCCGTCTTTGATTGATGTCTGATGTTCTGCAAACATTTGTTTTACTTCTTCTTGCTCTGAATAAATCTTTAATGAAATCCTGTCTTGGATTGTAAACCCAGCTTCTTTTCGCATTTGATTAACGCGTCTGACAATATCTCGGGCCATGCCGTCTCGGATAAGTTCTGGAGTTAAGTCTATGTTGACCTCAACTTTCAAGTCTCCAGCTTGCACCTTCATTGTTTTGATGTTCACTTCGTCCAAGATTACGGCTTGCAACTCTAGCGATATTTCGCCTGACGGAACCCAAGCGACCATGTCTGCCAAAGCCTGTTTAATTGGTCTGCCGGCTTCTTCACGGGCATCAAGAACGCGACTAACAATAGCTCGAGCCTGACCCATGCTATCGATTATTTGCTGATCGACAGCACCGGGTGCTGGCCAATTTTCCAAATGAACACTCAATCGACCATTAGACCCATCAAACCCACCCTTCACGCCTTGGTAAACAACCTCTCCCAAATACGGCATGTACGGCGCAGTCATTTTGGCAAAAGTCTCAAGCACCACTCGCAAAGTCGCTAGTGCTTCTTGTCGATCTTCACCCGCAATCTTCATGCGATCACGCGATCGCCGTACGTACCAGGTAGACAAATCAGTTACAAAACCTTGCAAAACTCGGGCAGAACTAGATAGCTCATAGGCATTAAGCCCAGACGTTTCTTGCTCCAAGGTTTGATTAAGCCTAGAAATAATCCACCCATCAAGCACGTGTTCAAGTCCTGGCTCACGCCCATCGTCATGTTCTTTATAAAGCTCGTAGAAAGACAACACATTTCTTAAAATTGTAATGAACTTCTTTGCCACTTCATCAACTCCAGCTTCAGAAAAGCGTAAGCTCTCAGCCCGAACCGCCGGTGTAGACATTAGATAATAGCGCACAGCATCAGCTCCATATTTTTGCATCACCTCCATTGGATCGGGATAGTTTTTTAGGCGCTTAGACATTTTCTTGCCATCTTCTGCCAAAACAATGCCGTTAACAATTACATTTTTAAAAGCTGGCATGCCAAAGAGCGCGTTTGAAAGAACATGGATTACATAAAACCATCCACGTGTCTGATCTTGACCCTCAGCAACAAAGTCGGCTGGAAATCCTTGATCAAACTTTAGTTTATTTTCAAATGGATAGTGAATGGATGCATAAGGCATCGAACCTGACTCAAACCAACAATCTAAAACCTCATTAATTCTGTGATATGTTTTGCCATTCTTTTTGATTACTATCTTGTCAATTATGTGCTTGTGTAAATTGTCTACTTTGATTCCTGACAATTCTTCAAGCTCAGTTCTTGAACCAACACAGATAAAATCATTGTCCTCACTTTTCCAAATTGGCAGTGGAGTTCCCCAAAAACGTGAACGTGAAATAGCCCAATCTCGAGCTCCTTCCAACCACTTACCAAATCTTCCCTCTTTAATATTATCAGGCACCCAATTGATCTCTTTATTTGTCCGAACTAATTGATCCTTAATTTGAGTCACGCGCACAAACCATGAAGTTGTACTGTAGTTAAGCAGTGGCGTGTCACAGCGCCAGCAATGAGGGTAGCTATGGACAACCTTCTCCTTGGAAAAAAGTTTATCGTGATGAGCTAGCCATTTTAAAACCTCGATGTCAACGCTCATAGTGTCACCCTTTTTCTTCATCGGCCTATCTTTGACCTCATACCCTTCCGCTTGCATTGGCACGCCAACCTCGTCAACAAAAGTTCCGTTCAAGCGCACATGCATAATTGGATCAACCTTTTCTTTGAGCCCAAGTTGCATATCGTCTTCACCAAAACCCGGGGCAATATGTACTAAACCTGTTCCATCTTCGGCTGTAACAAAATCTCCAGCAACAATTCGGAAGGCATTTTTATGATCTTTAAAAAATGGAAATAATGGCTCGTATGCCAAGCCAACTAATTCATGGCCTTTAAGAGTTTCAATAACACTAAAGTCAACACCACCCAATACTGCTTCGTGCCTTAACTTACCAATGATATATAAAGACCCGTCAATCTGCACGACCAAATAATCCATGTCTGGATTAACAGCAACCAAGGCGTTTCCAGGCAATGTCCAAGGTGTTGTTGTCCAGGCAAGCAAAAACGCATCTTTATACTTGCCACTTTTTACCTTTAACTTCACTGTGACGGAAATATCAGTCACGTCTTGATAACCTTGCGTCACTTCAAAGTTTGAAAGAACTGTTTCGCAACGTGGACAAATATGCATTGGCTTTCGACCTTCGTAAATCATTTCCTTATCCCAAAGCGACTTAAATACCCACCAAATTGATTCCATGTAATCAACGTCCATTGTCTTGTAAGCATTTTCCATGTCAACCCAACGACCAAGTCGGCGAATCACTTTTTTCCATTCATCAACATATGTTAAAACGCAGTCCTGACATTTGTCATTAAATTCTGCAACTCCAAACTTCTCAATATCCTTGCGTGACCCCAGGTCAAACTGCTTTTCAACAATATTTTCAACTGGCAAACCATGACAGTCCCACCCCCAAACCCGCTCCACACGATAACCACGCATTGTCCAATATCGAGGAATGACATCCTTCATGATGCTAGCCAAAATATGACCATAATGAGGCAATCCAGTGGCAAATGGCGGGCCGTCATAAAATTTATAGGGCTGACCCTCTGGCCTTGATTGCACTGATTTTTCAAAACAAGAATGTTTGTCCCAATAATCAGCAATTTGCTCTTCTTGCTGTGCATGAGTTAACTTTTTTTGCTCTTCCATATACGCCAAATAGTACCATGAATGCGAGTTTTTTCAAGAAAATGCGTCTTTTCAAGCCAAAATCTAGGTTCTGTAAGCCTGGCTTTATAAAGCCAGGCTTGGGATCCTTTCTATTGACAATCCAAGCCCATAACAGTACTTTTTAATGGAACTCAGTGCCCACGACGGGCGAAAGGATGATCAATGCCTACTCTCTTCCCCGTGTCCCCGGAATCAAGCACTAAAGGTATTGCCGTGCGCAATCCGGCGCCGATGCTCGGGTTCGTGCACGGCAACTACCTCGTCTTTGTCAGGAAGGAAGACGACTGCTACATGATCTATGGTGGTACTGGATATTTCGATGATGCGTTCGTTAGGATCTCAATGCACGCACGCAACACTGATGGCCAGGAACTTGCGACCGTCGAAGTCTCTGGCAACATCAAGGTCGAGGTCGACGGCGTGGTGATCAAACACCTTGGCGACATCTCTACCTCGAACGATTTGCACACCATCAAGATCAGGCGCCGCCATCGCGACGTGGTCAGACTGCAATTCTTCTTCGGATGGGACTATCCGATCCAACTGCGCGACTGCCTGACCAGCATCCCACGCCTGCGCATAGCATGCTGACTCTGCATCCGCTCCCCACTCCCCCGCCAGCCTCGAGCCTCGGCGGGGTTCTCGTTTCTATTGCGTGACGTCAAATCTACTATTATCTGAGTAATAAATTCTGCTATACTATTTGTATATGATGCAACCAAATGAATTTGTGCGTCCAAGTCCAGAGACGCGAGAAAATAATAGACCAGAAACAATTCGTGAGTCAGTTTCCAAAGAAGATATGAAGGCTATTGCCGGCGAAAGCAGACTCTACACTACCTGCTCTGCATCTGGACCTGGCGGGCAAAATGTTAACAAAAAAGCCACCTGTGCAGAGATGCGCTGGCGACCTGAAGATTCCTTGGTTCTTAATCAAAAAGAAAAAGAAAAAATCATCGAATGGATGCTAAAAAATAAATCAAGCCAGTTAGTTGGCAATAATGAAATTTACATTACTTGCGTTGCCAATAAATCACCTGAAGCGAACAAAAAAGCAGTTATGGTCATGCTTCATATATATCTGACGTCTGCATTTACTCCTAAGAAAAAACGAATTCCTACAAAACCAAGCCGAGGCGCACAAGAACGTCGTATTCAGGATAAGAAAGAAAGAGGACAAACAAAAGCCCTCCGGGGCCGAGTTTCTATATCTTAATTTAGTGCTTAATAGTTGACAAAAGGCCTTTTAACTGCTACTTTCAGACAAATAACTCACAAACAACTTAATATGAAAAAATTTCTACCAGTCCTATTTCTATTTGTCCTGCTGGGCGCCGGGTGTACAAAAACTCCAGCAGACAACACAGTGACTTATGACACATATAACGCTGGCGACACAGGTATAACTTTTGACATACCCACTGGAACAGAAGTTCATGAAAACGTAAACGGATTTGATAACTTCTGGAAATTCGAATGCGATGATAACAGCTATTTCGTATCCTACTACGAGTATAGCGGACAAGCTATTTATGCCTATTGGGAAACGCTGACCGATGATGAGCTCACAATAACAGACAAAGAAAACAATAACGTATACTCGAATAACAATAGCGCCATCGCGGAAGCATTCTTCGCAAAACACAATCCAGCTATGAGCATTCGTGTTTATGGTCAGGAAGGAAAAGACCTCATCGGCGAGCTTCTCCCAAACAACGATGCTCAATACATGCATCTAATGCAATCAATAAAACTCAACGGAGAACAAGTATTTTAAAAAGTAATTTAAATAAAAGCGTTGCCTTAAGATGGACAGCGCTTTTAGTTTTAATTAAACCCCAACACCCCCTCTACCTCCCCCTTAGAAAGGGGGAGAATTGGTTGTATACTATACTTGTATGAATAAAACTATTTATCTTGCTTCTGATCATGCTGGGTTTCATCTTAAGGAATCATTAAGAGAACAACTTGAACAAAAAGGATTTATAGTTGAGGACATGGGAGCTCGTACCCTTGATCCGCTTGATGATTATCCGCAGTATGCCTCCGCAGTTGCGCGGGCTGTACAAAAAAATCCACAATCTTTTGGAATTCTTTCCTGCGGAAACGCCGAAGGTGTATGCATTACTGCTAATAAATTTGATGGAATTCGAGCTGGGGTTGGATTTTCGATTAAATCCGCCCAAACCATGCGCGAAGATGATAATGCTAATATAGTCTGCATTCCTGGACGGATTGAAACGCTTGACGACCCAATAAAAATCGCCAACACATTCCTTTCTACTCCGTTTTCCAATGACATTAGACACCTACGCCGTATTTCACAAATTGATAAACTGGAAAATACCTATCCAAAAGTGCTACCAACTATTCTTGTTCAAAATCCAAAAACCTTTACCAGCCAAATATCAAACTCAAGGGTACGTGCGCTATCAACTATGTGGCAAATAGACGTGCTCGATGAAACAATGTTTGAATCAAATTCCTGGTTTGATCCGCAAGTGATATCTAAAATAGAAAACCTGCCAGAGCTTGAACTACACCTAATGATTTTGGATCCACTTCCTATTATTGAGCTGGCCAAATTCCACTTACCAACTTTAAGGCGAGTAATAATCCATGCTGAAATTGATAAACCCTTGGAATCAATCGTTGACTACTCGCACAACCTTGGACTTCAAGTAGGGGTAGCACTTAATCCTGAAACAAAAATAAAATCAATCAAAAGTCTGGCTGATAAAATAGATTTGCTTTTAATCATGGGCGTTCACCCAGGAGCATCAAACCAAGAATTTCTTGGACGTAAAATTCTCAAAAAAATTAAAAAAGCCCGGAAGCTTTACCCGCACTTAATTATTGAGGTTGATGGCGGAGTCAACCAAAAAACAATCAAAACAATTTCCAAAGCAGGAGCACAGCAGATGTGTGTTAACTCTGCCATTTGGCAATCCAACAACCCAGCAATAGCTTTGGAAACGTTATCCCCTAACGCTCTTTAAAACCCGAAAAAACATGATATAATCAAAAAGAACTTTAAATCCTTTAATTAACAAGATCTTATGGTCAAACGATCAGCTATCGCGATTGTCGCACTTTTCATGGCATTTGGAGCAGTTTTTGGCATCCATTATGCCCAAGCCTTAACAGGTTATGATGACCTTGTGGCAGGAAACTTAATCCGAGGCGAAACCTTTACAGCAGTTTATTACCTTGGCGCAGATGGATTACGTTATGTATTCCCAAATGATAAAACCTACTTTACATGGTATACAGACTTTAGCACTGTTAAATGGATCTCAGACTCTGACCTGGCCCGCATTCAAATCGGTGGCAATGTAACATACAAGCCTGGCGTAAAAATGGTAAAGATCAATTCAGACCCAAAGACATATGCTGTTTCAGCTGGCGGAACCCTAAGGCATGTTGGATCAGAAAGCTTAGCAATCAGTCTTTATGGTAGTAACTGGAACAAAATGATCGATGATATTGCAGATGGATTTTTCAAAAACTATACACTCGGAACCGCCATCGCAAGCTCAAGCGATTTTAGCGCATCAGCGCAAACGTCAGGTGCGACTAGTATTGGACAAGACAGGAGTCTTCTAGCACCAGCAGAGATTGAATTAACCGCAAGTGGATTTGACCCAATTTGTGTAGGAATTCAAGCAGGACAAGGGGTACGCTTCACAAATACAGACTCAGATAAGCATTCGGTCACAGCCGACAACTTACGTTGGGGTAGCGGAACAATGTTGGAAGACGCAGAATATATCAAAGTATTTGACGAAGACGGAGTATATTCATTCTACGACGGATATGACTCATCAAGCTCAGGAGCAATCTACGTGGGAACATATTCAAGTCAGTGCCACTAAAAATTAGATATTAAAAGGCCTCGAGCGATCGAGGCCTTTTTTTTGTTTTCACTCCCATACTGCTATAATAGAATCACTATGCCTCCTGTTCGTGATATTAAATTGCTTACTGAAAAAAAATTGCTTGTGCTGGAAAACAAAGCGCAGGAGATTCGGGCTGATATATTAAAAATGCTCGAACACGCTGGTAGCGGACACTCGGCTGGGTCGCTGGGAATGGCCGATGTTTTTACAGCCCTGTATTATCACGTCTTAGTTCATGACCCTAAGCATCCAAATGATAAAAATCGTGATCGACTTATTCTTTCCTGCGGTCACATTGCTCCTGTGCATTACACAACCCTTGCTCATGCTGGATATTTTCCAAAAACAGAATTGCAAACACTTCGTAAATTTGGCTCACGCCTTCAGGGTCATCCTGAACTCGGAAAACTTCCTGGAATTGAAAACACTTCTGGCCCTCTTGGCGATGGATCGTCCCAAGCAGTTGGAATGGCCTATGTTGCCAAACAAGAAAAACTCCCCTTTCACACCTATTGCATAATGTCAGACGGCGAACTGCAAGCTGGAATCACCTGGGAAGCTGCACTCTTTGCTGGACGAAATGTTTTACATAACATGACTTGGATTGTTGATCGCAATAATATTCAAATCGACGGATACACCGAGGACATCATGCCGATTGAACCTTTAGTCCAAAAATTTGAAGCCTTTAATTTTCATGTCATTGAAGTTGACGGACATAACATTCGTGAAATTGTTGAGGCTTGCGCTTATGCGCAATCAATATTTGAACAACCAACAGTAATCATTGCTCACACCACCCCCGGCAAAGGTGTTGATTTTATGGAATTTGAGCCAATTTGGCATGGAAAAACGCCAAAGGATAAAGCCGAATTAAATCGCGCACTCAAAGCCTTACGAACATTAAATAACAAAATAACCACAGAGGGTAATTAAACCCTAAAATTAGATAATATGAAATTGCTAAAAAAACATATTGCCGTGATTGCTATTATAGTCGTTGTTCTTTTTATAAGCGTCTTATCATCAGGCTTATTTGGACAAATTTCTGGTTCGAATGCTTCGTTTGGCAATGGCGAGTTTGTAACAAAATCTACCAACGACTCTGTACTAGCGATTGCGCCTGAATCAGCCTCGTCATACACAGAATTAGGTATGACAGACCAGGTAATTTCCCAATCCGAAGAAAACGCCACAGAACAATACATAATCAAAACCGGGAGTTTGGAAATGGTTGTTAACGATATAGATGAAACAACAAGTCAACTGGTTAATTTAGCTCAAGTCTTTGGCGGTACTGTTACAAACAGATACATTTACTCATACGATCAGGCAAAATCAGGTACTGTCGAGCTAACAGTTGACCAAGCAGATTTTGAAACAGCTATAAATGCAATCAAAGAACTCGGCACTCGAATAATCTCGGAAAACGTTAACGCCGACGACGTTACCGAAACAGTGGTCGACATCCAAGCAAGGCTGGAAAATAAACAAGCAGAAGAACAGGCATATTTGGATATTTTGCAAAAAGCAACAAAAGTCGAGGATATTCTCAATATACAATACTACTTATCAATGGTGCGTGGAGAAATCGAAAGCTATCAAGCATCACTCGAATATTATGAAAATCACACAAATCAAGCATCCATTATAGTTTACTTAACAGAGGCAACGTCCATCATTCTTGACTCTGACACTTTCCAGCCATGGCAAACAGTCAAAGACTCTGTACAAACCGTTGTTCGTCTATTCCAAGGGCTAATATTAAACATAATTGAAGTGATAATCGTTGGCGGATCAATTCTAATCCCAGCAGTGATTATCTACTTTGGTGGACGATTGATTTACCGCAAGTACAAAAAATAGTATGAGCATTCTTGACCGAGGCTGGAAAAATAAGAATATTTTAAAGCATATTTCTACTCGCAATGGATTTGGCGAGGGCTTGGTTAAGATTGCAGAACAAAATAAAAATGTCTATGTGCTGTGCGCTGACCTAACAGAGTCAACCCAAAGCGAAGGTTTTAAAACGGCTTTTCCTGATCGCTTTGTGCAGATTGGAGTTTCAGAGCAATCACTTTGTGCCATTGGCGCTGGCATGTGTTTGGCTGGTAAAACAGTATTTCTTTCCAGTTATGCTGCATTTTCACCGGGACGCAATTGGGAACAAATCAGAACCACGGCTTGTTTGCAAAAACAAAATGTAAAAATTGTTGGATCACATGCCGGTGTATCAGTTGGACCTGACGGCGCAACTCATCAAATGACCGAAGACATCGCACTTATGCGAGTACTGCCAAATATGACCGTGCTTGTGCCCTGCGACGCCATCGAGGCACAAAAAATTACTATTGCTTCTGCAAAAAAGAAAGGCCCAGTTTATATCCGGCTTGATCGAAGTAAAACCCCGGTCTTCACAACTAAAGCAACACCATTTGCTATTGGTAAAGCGCAAACATTACGAAAAGGAAATAATGTAGCCATCATCGGCTGTGGTCCAATCTTGTATGAGTGTTTAATGGCGGCGGAAGAATTATCAAAACTTGGTATAGAAGCGCGGGTAATCAATAACGCCAGCGTTAAACCAATGGACGAAGCGACCATCATCAAATCAGCCCGTGAATGTGGAGCGATTGTTACAGCCGAGGACGCACAAATCGCTGGCGGAATGGGCTCGGCTGTGTGCGAACTTCTAGCAGAAGCGTACCCTGTTCCAATCGAACGCATTGGCATGCAAGACGAATTTGGACAATCAGGAAATGCAGAACAATTGCTCGAGCACTACAAACTCACCGCACCGTGGATTATAAAAGCGGCGCAAAAGGTGATTAAGAGAAAATAAAAGTTATAAGAACAACAGTCACCCATTCCAAACGGTGTGAGGAATCTCGTAGATAGCTTGACGGTCTATCGGCTACGCACGGGATCCCTCCTATCGTCGGGATGGGTGATTTGATTTTCCTCCCACTTCCCATTTTCCACCCCTTTCTGCTATCATCAAGCCCATATGAGATTAAATAAATACATAGCTGATTGCGGGTATTGCTCAAGGCGTAAGGCTGATGAGCTTATCCAAAAAGGATCTGTAAAAATCAATGGAAGAGTCGCTAGCCTTGGCGACCAAGTCAATAATAAAGACAAGGTTTCTGTAAACGGGCAAATGCTTGTTGAGCGAGGTGAGGACATTTATATTGCGCTAAACAAACCTTATGGCGTTATCTGTACTATGGACCCAGAAGCAGACAACACAATCTACGATTACATAAAAATGCATGAAAGAATGCTCTATATTGGTAGGCTTGATGTGGAATCATCTGGTCTTATCCTGCTGACAAACAATGGCGAAGTCGCTAACAAGATCACCCGCCCATCATCCAATCATGAAAAAGAATATGTTGTGACCTTAAACAAAGAAATCACCCGCAAATTCTTAGACTCGATGGCAAACGGCGTAATTATTGATGGCACAAAAACAAAACCAGCCAAAATCAAAAAACTTGGTGATACTAAATTCGACATCGTACTTACCGAAGGTCGAAACCGCCAAATCAGACGCATGTGCGCTGTACTTGGTTATGAAGTCACTTCAATTAGGCGCGTTCGAATTATGAATATCAAGCTCGGACAGTTAGGTGAAGGAAACTCACGGCCGTTAACTAAAACCGAACGACGAGAACTATTGTCAAACCTTGACTAACCTATGGATATTTACGAATGGATACTTTTTACCATCGGATGGATAATTATTGCCTCAGCTGGAGTAGCCGGACTCTCGGCAGCACCCTGGGTTCCAACCCGAAAAAAAGAAATGAAACTGCTTTTAAAAAATCTAGATGTTAAACCTGGAAATAAAATTTATGAACTTGGTTGTGGCACTGGAAGTATTGTCATAGCTCTGGCAAAAGCCAATCCTCAAGCACAATTTTTTGGATATGAAATCTCAATCCTTCCCTATCTAATCGCTAAATTTCGATCTGTTCGCCATAAAAACGTTAATATCTGCTACAAAAATCTGTTTACCCAGAGCCTATCTAATGCTGACATTGTCATTTGCTTTCTCCTGATCAAAGCCTACGATCGACTAGCCAAAAAATTTGCCAAAGAGCTAAAACTAGGAGCAATCGTTATAGCTGAAGGTTGGCCATTTGAAAACATCAGCCCAAAAACAGTGCTTGAAGCTGATAAAACACTACCTTTTTTCATCTACAAAGGCGAGGACTTCAAAGTCTGATATAATAAAGGCATATGGATCGCCTTTTTATATTGCCTTTTGATCATCGTTCAACATTTGCTACAACGCTACTAGGTTTTGACTACCCACCAAAAACTGCTTCTCAAAAAAAAGTAGTTACGGACATGAAACGAGTTGTTTTTGATGGTTTTTTACTTGCACACAACAAGTACGAACACAGCGAAGACATGGCAATCCTCGTTGACGAGGAATTTGGTAAATCAATTCTACAAGAAGCACAAAAACAACTGATTCCCTTTGCACTCTCAATTGAGAAAAGCGGGCAGTTGTTTTTTCAATTTGAATACGGAAACAAATTTGGTGCTCATATCCAAAACTGGAATCCTGCTTATGCAAAAGCTTTGGTTCGATTTGATCCTAAACAAAAACAAGGTAACGAAATTCAAAACAAACGACTCAAACGTCTTCATGACTTTTGCAAAACTAACGATCAGAAATGGTTGATTGAACCTTTAATGACTGGAAAAGGTACACGATTTGGACAAATGAAAACCTGCGTTAAACAGATGCGCAAAGCCGGCATTAACCCTGACGTTTGGAAAATTGAGGCCTTGGAAAGCAAAAAACAATGGCAAGAACTTTATAAAATCGCCAAAGCAGATCTTATTTTATTAGGACGTGGTGCTTCAAAAAAGCAGGTTGAAGATTGGGTTATCGTGGCAGCAAAATCAGGCGCAGTATGTGGGTTTGCAATTGGACGAACTATTTTCTTTTCAACCCTTGAAAAACTAAAAGATAAGAAGATAACTCGAAAACAAGCCGTCGAAGCCATCGCTAATAACTACTTATCATTTATTCGACTTTGGGAAAAATATGAAGCTTAATCCTTTTTATATGAATGACATTATCACCATTGGCTCGGCAACACGCGATGTATTTTTAGCATCAAAACAGTTTCAAGTAATCAAGTCCTCACAAATACCAACTGGCGTTGGCGAATGTGTCCCACTGGGTAGTAAAGTCGACATTGATACCGTCGTTCATACCACTGGAGGCGGAGGTACAAATTCTGCCTGCACATTTTCTGCGCTTGGCTTTAAGACATCCGCAATCACTAGGATCGGAGACGATGACTCTGGCAAAGACGTGCTCAAAGACTTGCTAGGCTATAAAGTCAAAACGTCGCTGGTTAAAATCATAAACAAAAAGACAACAGGTTATAGTGTTCTTCTCACTACCTCAGACGGCGAACGGACAGCGCTTGTTCATCGTGGAGTCTCTGGAGAATTTAAGACACAGGATATCCCGCTTTCAAAACTCTCCTGCAAATGGCTGTACATGACGTCGCTTGGTGGAAACCTGGTGCTAGCCAAAACAATCATTGAACACGCCAGAAAAAAAAATGCGCTAGTTTGTTTTAACCCTGGCAAGCAGGAATTACAAAAAGGACTCTCTGCTTTCCGGTCAATTTTAAATAATCTCACAGTACTAAATCTTAACTTAGAGGAAGCTCAACTACTCGCTAAAACGTCAACAACCAACATTAAAGAACTCTGCAAAATCATTGCCCGACCAGGACTTATGCTAATTATTACTGACGGACCAAAAGGCGCCTACGCCCATCTTGATGGCATAACCTGGTTTGTGCGCCCTCAAGGGAAAAAAGCTATTTCACGAACTGGAGCAGGTGACGCTTTTGGCTCTGGAGTTGTCGCTGGACTGGCAAAAGGTATGGGAATTGATGAAGCGCTAAAAATCGGCATCTTCAACGCCGAATCAGTCATTCAATCCTATGGCGCAAAAATTGGTATTATTAAAACCTGGCCAACTGACGCCTTAAAGAAAAAAATCAAAGTAACCCTAATTTAATATGACAAAAATATTTATTACCAGAGCAATTCCTGGACAAGCCATAAAAGAACTGAAAAAAAGAAAAGGTATTATTATTGATGCTTATGAAAAAGATCAACAGATCCCACGCAAGGAACTTCTCAAACGAGTTAAGGGCGTAAATATCCTTGTGCCACTACTCACTGAAACTATCGACAAAGAAGTGATGGACTGGGCTGGCGCCGAATTAAAAATGATTGCCAATTATACTGTCGGATTTGATAACGTTAACGTTGATGAAGCAAAAAAACGCGGGATTGTGGTAACAAACGCTCCCAGCCAACAAACCAGCGAGTCAGTAGCCGAACACGCCATTGCTTTGATCTTGGCGCTTTCACATCGCATTGTTGAGGCAGACACATTCACTCGAGCTGGAAAATATAAAGGCTGGGATCCAAATCTCTTCTTGGGCTCTGACATTATGGGAAAAACGCTTGGCATAATTGGCGCTGGTCGAATTGGGGCTGGAATTGCCAGAAGACTTCATGCTGGTTTTGGCATTAAGATCATCTACACTGACACACACAGAAATCCCGAGTTTGAAAAAATGTTTGGTGCAAAATTCAAAACCCAAACTCAACTACTCAAAGAGTCGGACATTGTAACCCTTCATGTACCTCTTCTGCCTACTACAAAACATTTAATAAGCACCAAAGAACTAAAGCTCATGAAAAAAACTTCCATACTAATCAACACCTCGCGCGGTCCAGTGGTTGATGAACTCGCACTGATTAAAGCCCTAAGCAAAAAACAAATCGCCGGCGCTGGACTTGATGTTTATGAATGCGAGCCAGCAATCGACTGCAATATAAAAGACAAGTTCGAGCTTCGCAAACTATCAAACGTTATTCTCACTCCCCACACCGCATCATCAACCATCCAAGCCCGACAGGCCATGACTGCAGTAGTTGTAAAAAACATATCGGCATTTATTGATGGTAAAAAAATTCCTAACAAAATAGTATAACTTATGGAAAAGAAAAATGCCCCAAAGTATTATACGTATATCATCGCTATTGTCTTGGTGATCGTAATAATAATTCTTATTGCCTCAGCGCTAAAAAGCGACCCATCGATCGATCCCCAAGGCGATATAAACGAAATTATCAACGAATTAGAGATTACTCAGTAAAACTAAAAACACCTCTAGCTAAACTCAGAGGTGTTTTTAGTTTTACTGAACAATCGGCATCATGTAGTAAGTTTTATCTGGCAAGTAAAGTTCAATTGAATATTCGGACTGGGAATACCCATGCAGAAGCCGGTAAGCCTCAATGGCCTGATAGGCTTTCATGACGCCAATGATGTACGACAAAGAATTCTTAAATGGAATAGAGACAACCATGTACTGCTCTTGATCAATATCCTTTACGGAATACTTTTCTCTGTTAATCAACGTTGCCTGAACTTCATCGATTAATGAGCCGACTTCACTTTTAAGTTCTAACTCGTCAACTACGTCAGGATTTCCATAATACACACCCATAGACAGGGTTGCATCAATCCCGTCTGACACCAGTTTATTATAAACCTCATCAAAAACTGGTCCAACATCGTTATATGATCCAACATATTCTTGGTATACAAGCGCGTAAGGACCCATAGCCCGCTCGTCAACCGTGATCGATGAAAACAGACCAAGATACCAAAGGTAACCAGCAAATAATAAAACAATAGCGACAATAATAGCTAGAAGATATTTAATAAATTTGACCATAGAATAATAATTAATTCGTGCAATAATTATATCACTTTTAGCTTAATCATCACGACAGCATCAAAAACACAGCAAAAAACACAGCATTCTTGACCATTTTGGCAAAATACGGTATTCTAATCTCGCTTTTAACAATGGGCCTGTAGCTCAGATGGCTAGAGCGCCTCGCTTGCACCGAGGAGGCCAAGGGTTCGAATCCCTTCAGGTCCACCAAAAAACATCCTGTCATACAGGATGTTTTTTGTGCTCCATAGCTATAGTGAAGGAGTACTTTGTTTCAAATAAAAATAAAATACTCGGAGCCAATCATCTCACCTCAACCGGAGTCCCAACTTCTGCCCAATAATATATCCACTCTGCGTTATCATAGGACGTATTCACACACCCGCCACTCATCTTGCTACCAAAATTATTATGCCAATAAGCCGAATGAATATAATAGATTGGCTGAAATTGAAGATTATATTTAACGTCAGGAATGAAATAATTGCGCGGGTCGCCCTCCCCGTAATTCATCTGATAATTTTTCATTAAGATTTTCTTTATAACGTCAAACACACCAACTGGCGAAGGTGACGAGTCTCTGCCTGTGGAAACAAGGAAAGCTTTGACAAGCGATCCATTTTCATAGGTATAAAGTGTTTGCCTTTGTACGTCAACATATATATATTTTCCCAGCTCATTTATAGTTTGCTTCTCTGTGCCAAGAGCAATGATCAGCGGATCACCTTCAACTATAACGCCGGCTGACGCACCCATTAGCTTGGAAAAAGGATTTAACTCCAAGACCTTGCGTCCAGTCATTTCATAAAATGCAATGGCTATTCCGTTCCCTTTTGATCCCACGCCAACCTCGTCCATTCCATCGCTGTCAACATCACCTGCAAATAGATTTAAACCAAGCGAACCTTGGTCGGATGCATCAATCGCTAGAACATAAAATAAATGATCATCTTGCCAATCGTAAAGTTGAACAACAGAACTTGAAGGACCAGCATCGGCCACGATTAATTCATCATCTCCGTCTTCATTGACGTCGAGCATTGCCACAGACGTACCCGAATTATCAGAAGCACTGCCGACGAATAATTCTGTAAGTAGGTCTCCGTGATTGTTAAACACTTTCACATGCGGGCCACCAGTGACCCCAGGACCAGTAATAATTTCACCCACTCCATCGCCATTTAAATCGCCAACAGCCACGTTAACTCCGCCACGAAAATCTTGCGCATAAGCAAAAAATTCTCCTTCAAGATTTCCCCAGCCATCGAAAATTCGCACATGTGGGCCACCGCCATACATCGCTCCGGTAATAATTTCACCAACCCCGTCACCATCAACGTCACCGATTGCTAAGTTAACGCCACCCATAAACTCTTCACCGTATACTAAAAAGGAATTTATAAATGATCCATCTTTTCTGTACAAAAAAACTTCAGGCTTACTTCCAGCACCAGCACCAATCACTATTTCACTAACTCCGTCACTTCCAAGATCACCAACTGCAACGCTCCCTGACCCGCGATATAGTGAATCAAACGGATAGACAACATTATTTACAGTTCCGTCTGTCGATAAAAAACGTAATTGAACTTGATCATCACGCGATTGTGCAGCGAAAGTAAAAGCAGGAAAAAAGTTTACAAGAATAAAAATAAGAACAAAAAACTTTTTCATACAAGCGTAGTATACGTTTGAAAAAAAGTTTTGTCATTGAATAGAAAATATTTTTTATAGCGCAACATGTTGATAACTTTTATAAAACATGTTTTCATGATTGCAAAACAAGGATATACTTTTAGTAGAAACAAAATTGTTTCTTCGTTGCATGGTGATGAGCACGTGCTCATCATGCAGCAACCGAGCACACAAATAAAATATTTTCGCGGTCGACGAAATTTATTGTGTGACATTCTAAAAATTGAAAGGAGGTGATATCAAATATGCCAGCAAAGAAACGCAAAGTCGCAAAGAAAAAAGTTGCGAAGAAAGCAGTAAAAAAAGCTGTAAAGAAAGTTGCAAAGAAAAAGGTAGTTGCAAAAAAGAAAGTTGCAAAAAAGCCAGCAAAGCGAAAGGTCGCTAAAAAAGCTGTAAAGAAAACAGTAAAAAAAGCAGCTCCAAAAAAGCGAAAAGCAACAAAGAAGAAGAAATAATTTCTTCATTTCAAAATCCCCGTCGTTTCGGGAGGAGAATCCGTAAGGAGGACTCACATCGAAGCGTGCGGGGATTTTTTATTTATATCAGCCTATCTTGTTTTGCTTTTGGTACAGATGCTTTGTTGGTAAATATCTTCACTTCCCCAAATATTCCATCATAGCCTGGACGGATGTGGATGTTTCCTGTGCGCATGCGACTGATGCCTTCGGCAATTACTTCGTCTGATGCGTATTTAATTGCATCGATCGATACATCAAGTAGTATATCGAATTCCGATCCAAGTTTAACAATCATCTTCTCATACATTGCCTGCACTTTTTTACTGCTAGTAGATTTCACTCCAAAACTTTCAGCGATAATTTCCTGCAATGGCACGATCGATTTGAAAGGGACTTGATTCTTGGGCATTGATTTTATTAAACGATCAGAGAGTTCAGACACGCGCGCTAATACTCCAATAGTCATCGGCTTTTTACAAATCTTACATTTGCCTCCCAGTTTTTTTGTTTGCTCTGGCAAACACCAAAATCCACAGTTAGAACATCCGTCAGCGTGATACTTGCCTTCCTCGGGATAAAACTCGATCGTGTATTTAAATCGACTAATGTCTTTGTTTTTTAAAATATCGATGAATGTGTCGTAACTCAAATCTTTTTCTTCAAGCTCAAACACATTTGCTTCGCGACCGAAGTTACGCGGGCTATGCGCGTCTGAGTTTGAAATAAGCATCACGTCATCAAGCATCGAGAGCGATCGATTCATCAAAGGATCACTTGATAATCCTGTTTCAACTGCGTAGATGTATTTAGTCATCTCACCAAAACATTGTTCAAGTGTATCAAACCCAGACTTTGATCCAAACACAGAAAACCACGGCGTCCAAGCATGAGCTGGAATGATAATGATGCGATCATCAATGTCTTTGAGATTCTTGTATAACTCTTCTGAATCAATACCCAGAATCGGTCGGCCGTCAGATTTTAGATTAAATCCTTCACCAGACAACCATTTATTTATTTTCTCAACAGCTTCGATCGAAGGCGCGAAAATAATATTATGAATCCGCCTGCACCTATCATCCTTCCGATAAATCTGCGCCACCTCCGTAGTCATCATAAACCGCACATCCTCGGTCGTGCCTCTCCCCCTTTCTAAGGGGGAGTTGGCTTGCCGTTCCGAAGCTACAGAATAGCGAAGGACGGAGGGGGTCGACTTGTGATAGCCCTTCATCCGATAAAGCCCAGGCTGATCTTCAACTAATTTATCCTTAATCTCAGCAAACCATTTTGGATGCGTAAAGTCGGCCGTACCCAAAACATCCACCCCTTTTTTCGCACACCAAAGCGCATTATTCTCAAGCGTCAGATCCTTAGAACAAGCTCGAGAAAATCTAGAATGCAAATGCCAATCAGTAATTACGCGCATAAAAGAAATCACGGGCAATAGCCCGCTGATTTTAGCCGATTAACTCTTCGGCTGTTTTTAACTCGTCTTGTGTATTAATACCAATCACTTCGATTGGGTCTGCGGAAATTGTTGCGACTTCCTGTCCTTCTTTAATCGCCATTTCAATTAGGTCGGTAAGGTAATACTCGCCACTAGCATTTTTGTTTGAAAGTAATTTGAGATGATCACGCAACCATTGTGCCTCAAAGGCAAAAAGTGCTGGATTAACCTCCCGAATTTCAAGCTCTTCACTGGTGGCGTCTTTTGCTTCACGAATTGCGACCACGCGATGAATTTCATCACGAATAATCCGACCCCAACGCTCAAGACCAGCAAAATTTCCTGCAAAATCACGCACAATGGTGGTTACCATAGAAATAACAGCGTCTGACTTTTTATGAGCATCAAGCAATTCCTGCATCTTTTCGGCTGTTAGAAACGGATGATCACCATAAAAAACCATTACACAGTCAGCGTCTGAAAATGCGTTTTCCGCACTTTTTACAGCGTCCCCAGTGCCAAGCTGGTCCTGCTGAGTAACATACTCGCACTTATCCCCCAAAACATCACGAAACTGGCTAATGTTGTCAGGAGCAATGACAACGATCGGTCGCAAATCAATCTCTGAGTCCACAATGCTATCTACAAGATGTTCAATCATTGGACGACCAGCAATCTCTATTAGAGGCTTAGGAATTGAATTTTTCATTCGTTTTCCTTTCCCGGCCGCCAGGACAATAATGCGTGTTTTCATAGGTTTTTTCATGCAAATAGTACGGGAAAATAAGCAAAAAGTCAAAGATTCTGGTAGAAACACAATGACCGCTGGCGTTATCGCACAGCGGTCAGATTGAAGGCCCCCTTCCAGGGCTTTAAGATCATTTCTTTGGTCTCCCAACCGAAAGCCTC
>JAHILS010000004.1 GCA_018896835.1 Patescibacteria group bacterium
AAGACCAATGAATCTTGGCCAGAGATGATAGTGTTGATAATTTCCTTTTGCAAAGGACGAAAACTATCATAGCCAAAGTGGGTTTTTAAGAGTTTAAGCATAGGTAGACTTGGCCTCCCCCCCTTTTTTCACAAGGGGGAGTTGGCTTGCCGTTCCAAAGCTACAGAGTAGCGAAGGACGGAGGGGGTTAATTTAGTTTCCAATAATTTTCTTTTAGAAGCCTGACAAGGTATGGTTTAGCGCCAGACGTTTAGATATATAGCAAGAGTAGAAATTAATATAAAAAAACTCGGCTTGTCGCCGTGCTTCTTTTTGATACGCAATTTATAAATTGAGTGTATCCATTTTTTCGCGTTCTGTCAAACAGAAAAAAATATTGCTATTTTTGCCTAAAAAGCACGAGCACCCCGACGCGAGACGTCGGGGTGTTGAGATTTTGGGCGGGCCCAGGTCTATGAGATCTTTGGTCCGCCACGAGGCTTGGGCTTTGCCAGGTTGGGGGCTCCTGGCCCGGTAACATGGACTTGTACTCCCTTGTCGAGAATCCCCCCATCACCCTGCACTGGCATGGGCGCGGACCGAGGGGTGAGCGTGTTGCCAATTCCCTTGGGTGGCGGAGGTGGAGCAAGCTGCTCGGAAGCCTTGCCTAGACCAGCAGGCCGAGGGGTGGGCTGTTTCTGCTCCAGCGGGTACATAACAACCTGCGCGACCTGGTCGATCCGCGCGTCGTCATCGTCCGCGCACCGGGTCCAGCCGGCTTGCTGTGCACGGCGGTCCATGGCGCGCTCTCGCCCGCCAATCAGGATGGTGTGTCCGCTTTCAGGCGCGCGCCCGATGCCCCGCGTCTCCATAGCCCTGGAAATATTGGGCATCTTTTCCACACGTCGGATGATCTCTGGGCCGATGCCCAAGAGTACATCCTCGATGATCTGTCTGCTTTGTACGCCGTGCCAGAGGTCAGGCACGGGCGTGAGCGGACCGCGCGGGAACGGTCCGTAGGTCCAGCGCCACCAAGTGCCGACGTTCAACAGGTAATTGCGACGCACTACATTGACTCCATGGAGGAAATCCAAGTGCGCGTCGATGATTGCGGGCTCTGATCCGCAGTGGGCCACGCGCACAAATGCGCACGATCCGTAGATGAGTGGCAACGCCTTGCCCATCATCATAGCCACGCGTTTGAGTTCGTCGGTCACAGACTTGCCACCGATCTGGATATCGAGCGCGTCAGCCACGTCGATGTTGGACGGCGACACAGTGATGTGCCAGGTCAGTGTTGTTACACCGTCGCGCGTGTCCCAACCCGTGAAGGTCAGGGCAACGGTGTAGCTGAACTGCTTGATACCGCCGTCGTGGAAGAATATCTCTACGGGGATTTGCGGATATCCGACAGGGTCGAACGTCTTGTGCCGTACAGGGTACAGGGCCTTGCCCTGACCGACCTGGAACAGATGTTCACGGTCTTCTCCGGAATGGAGCAGACCGAAGGCGCGGTGGAACAGGGCTTGTGTGGTCATGCTGGCCTCGGGGGTGGGGGTTGATGAAGTATAGAACTTGAAGGAGCTACTCTAATTCACCATTTTTTACTGGTTTTGTCTAGTTCACGACCACTATTTACAGGGACGTACTGTGGATAGAGATCGGATCTCTGTCCACAGGTTGATGTGGATAAACAAGAAGCCGGCAGGAGCACGACGACTGCACTGGTGTGCGTGTCGTTGTGCTCCTGCCGGCCAAGCTCGCGGGTGATGTTGAGGCGCTAGTCCTCACTCTCCTCGCGGTTGTCGGTGGCGTCCTCGCCCGCGGGCAAGGGCTCGTGCGGGCTGGGCTCAGAGAGCCGTGCCCGCTCGGCGTCGGTTAGACCGTGGCGGATGTCGTCCATGGTTGTTCCTTTCATTAATGAATGGATTCTTCTGCAGTGCGAAGTGCAAAGCGAGAAGGTGTGAGGATAGACAATTTGCTCAAAATTGTCAATGTCTGTATGCTTTTGCTGTATGCGAATACTGGGAATTGAATCTAGTTGTGATGAAACAGCCATTGCTCTTGTAACAGGCAGGGGTAATCAGCTTAAGGTTGAGAATTCGACTGTTCTTTCTCAGATTCAGACCCATCAGCAATATGGTGGAGTTGTGCCAGAGGTGGCAGCCCGTGAACACTTATCTGCTATTTTTCCCATGCTAGAGCGCGAGCTTCCGTTTAACGGTCAAGGCATTGATGTCATTGCCGTTACTTCAGGCCCGGGCTTAGCACCGGCTTTGCGAGTTGGTGTTGAGGTTGCCAAAACTCTTGCCTGGAGTTGGGGAGTGCCACTTATTCCTATCTGCCACATGGAGGGCCATATTTATGCCAGTTGGTTGCCATGCGCCAAACGATTGTTTTCATTTTTTCCACAACGAGTTCCACAGTTCCCAGCCTTGAGTTTAATCGTGTCTGGTGGTCACACTGAGTTGGTGATAATGAATAATCACGGTAAGTTTGAGCGGATTGGCGAAACGCTCGACGACGCCGCTGGTGAGGCCTTTGATAAAGTTGCCAAGATGTTAGGACTGCAATATCCAGGTGGACCAAATATCGCCAAGTTGGCAGTTGGAGGGAATAAGACTGCCTTTAATTTTCCGCGTGGCATGATTGAGCGTGATGATTTCACTTTTAGTTTTTCTGGAATCAAAACCTCAGTTTTATATACCTTACGAAAAAATGAAGATAAACTTAATGATCCTAAGTTTAGATCTGACGTCGCGGCTTCATTTCAGGAAGCTGTGGTTGATGCACTTGTGCAAAAGTCGATGAAAGCCATTGAAAAGTATAAGCCGAGGTCATTTATCCTGGCCGGTGGAGTAGCGGCGAACATTGAGCTTCGAAATAGGATTATCAAAGAGGGAGAGAGACGAGCAACTAAGGTTTTTGTACCGCCGTTTTCTTACTCAGTTGATAATGCTGCTATGATTGCGGCCGCTGGCTATTTCCGCGCTCAAGATCCAAAGAATTTTGTTGATCCGGTGGATTTGGTGGCAGATTCGAATATGGATATTGTGTGATATGAACTACACATCAAAATCAGAACAACAAACAAAAGATATTGCCAAGGATTTTGTGAAGACGCTTAAGGGCGGGGAAGTAATTGAGTTGATTGGTGATTTGGGAGCTGGCAAAACCGTTTTTGTGCGTGGGATTGTTGAGGCGTTTGGATCTGATGCCAGAGTCAAAAGTCCGACTTTTACGATTATGAACGAGTATCCGGTTAGGGGAGAGAAAGTTAAAAAGATCGTTCACATTGATTTGTATCGATTTAATAATGCGTCGCAATTGTCAGCTCTTGAGCTTGATGAGGTAATAACAGACGACTCAGTTGCTTGTATCGAGTGGCCAGATATTTTTGGTGAGTCTCCATTTTTTCCAACTCATCGCATTGAGATTAACCATGTTGATGAAGAGATTAGGGAGATTGAGATTGAAAATCTTAGTTAATTTTCGTCTAATTTCTCCCCCCTTCGAAGGGGGAGGGAGAGGGGGTTGTGTGTTTATGAAATCAAACAAGCAAAGTTTAAACGAAACACTGTTAAGTGTGGCGGAAATTGATCCAAGCCTGCCAAGTTTGGATTTGCATGGATTAAGCGTGCACGAGGCAGAGCTTGAGGTTGATCATTTTTTGTCCCAGCAACTTTTTTACGAAGAACCAGTTGTTAAAATTATTTGTGGCGCAGGCACAGGCGTGCTTGCAGACGCAATTTGGGAGTTTGTGCAAAAGCATCCAATGGTTCAACGAGCGAACTCAAAAGGATCAGAGATTTTCGTTGTGTTATAGGTTGCGAGAGTTGAAGTTCACCCACTTTGGGCCGATCGGCCCAAAGTGGGTGAACTCTGCGCCTATCAAATCAAGTAAACGTTAATAAAAAAAACGACCACCAGACTTCAGTCTGGTGGTCGTTTGTTTATCCACCAATTACCATCATAATTATTTTTCATAATCTTGACGATCGTCAATACTTTGAAAAATTTTATGATGAGCATTGGCGCGCCCGCAATCACGTCGGATTGCGGGGAGAGTGTGAGCGGACGCGTGTCCACCAAGTACGCGTCACGGTGATGAACGCCGGGACACTGACCAGGCAGACGAGCATGCCCGCCAGGCTCGCGATCAACACGTGCCGGTAGTTACAGGTGAAACACACGGCCAGCCCGGCGATGCCGCCGAGGAAGGCCGACCCCTCGAGGGTTGTGTCCTCGAGGCGGTTCCACTGCCTGCCGAACTCCTGCAAGAAGCTCGGGGGGCTGGGGTTTGACTTTTGGGTTGGGGACACCAGGGGGGCGGAAGTGCCCATGGATTACTCCTTTCCGGTAGTGATCCACCAAAATCCATAACATTATTATGAACTTTGGCGGACCTGCGAGCTCCAGAGTGGTAGCTCTCGCAGGAGTTGAGCCGGTCGCGTGTCAGCGACCGGCCTAACGGAAGATGATCGCGGTGCCAATGAAGGCACCGAGGACCATGGCAGGGACAAGTCCCCAATCCATACCGGCCTTGTAGGCCGGATCTCCCATCTCGAGCAGACCGCAGGTCAGCTCGAGGGCAAGCCACCACGCCAGGCCAAAGCCTAGCGAGATGGCGCCGACCGCCCCGCACTTTCGCGCGAAGGCGTCGTCCGCCCGGATCCTCTCCGGGCTGGGAATGTCATTCTGCATCTGCTCGGGCATTTGCCCCTCCAGCTTCAGCGTGAGCATCTCGAGCCAAACTATTCCAGCTCAAGAAGGTCTAAATGTAGCATAAATTAGCGTTTTTGTCAATGCTAGAGCGCAAAAAATCAGCCAAAATTGGCTGATTTTCAAACAAACTAAGCAAGATCTTTCTTACAATCCAGTAATTCTTTTAACTTCCTCTACTGAGGTCATGCCTTCTAATGCTTTAAGCAGTCCGTCTTGGGCCATGCTGATCATTCCTTGCGAGGCAGCAACTTCGCGCATTTTGTATTCAGATATTTCAGTCCCTAAAATCACTTTTTCAATCTCTTGATCTTTGACTAAAATCTCATAAATTCCAATTCGTCCTTTGTAGCCAGTCTGATTACAAGCTTCACACCCGGTGCCTTTGAAAAATTTCATGTTAGCAGTATCTGGCTTTGGCTCACCAGAACTTTCTGGGATTGCGTCCAAAAGCTCTTTTACTTTTGCGTGTGTTTCATCATCTAGCGCATCTTCTACTTTACACTTTTCACAAATGCGCCTAATCAGTCGCTGGCCCATAATGGCATTAAGCGATGGTGCTAGTAAAAATGGTTTAACTCCCATGGCAGTAAAGCGGGGAATTGCGCCAGCAGCGTCGTTGGTGTGGATTGTGGAGAGCAATAAGTGACCAGTGAGCGATGCTTGAATAGCAGTTTCAGCAGTTTCTAAGTCTCGGATTTCTCCAACCAACACAATGTCAGGATCTTGGCGTAGGATTGATCGCAGTCCTTTGGCAAAAGTATATTCTTTTGATTGATCAATCTGACTTTGATTAATGCCTTCAAGTTTGTATTCAACTGGATCCTCCAAGGTGATGATCTTAACTCCTGGCTTATTAAGTCTTTGCAAAATTGCGTAGAGCGTTGTTGTTTTACCAGAGCCAGTTGGACCGGTTGTTATTACCATGCCGTGTGGTTTTTCAATTTCACGGATAAGTCGCTCTTGGGCTGGTTTGCGCAAACCAAGCTGTTCAAATGCTAGTTGGATAGATTCTGGATTAAGAATACGCATGACAACTGACTCACCCCAGGCGGTCGGTAGGGCAGAAGTACGAACATCAATTTTTTGATCTTTTTGATAAATGGTAAATCGACCGTCTTGTGGTTTGTCAGTGACATTAAGTTTCAAACCAGCGATTAACTTAATTCGGCTGATGATTTTTTTCCATTGATCTCTTTGTAGCTCGGCAATGTCTTGCAAAATTCCATCCACGCGAAGACGCACAGCAATGCCTTTTTCTTCGGCTTCAATGTGAATATCAGATGATCCCACTTTAAGTGCGGCGGCCACAACAATGGCTAGCACGTCGGTTATACTGGCATCTTTCAAAATTGTACCAATATCATTAAAGCTTCCCATTTTCTGTTGGAAGGCCTCTATTTCTTCTTGTTTGATTTGTACTCCTTTGACGATTTCCCGAATTTTTGGCAAAGCTCTGTAAAGCTCAACGGCATGAGTAAATGAATCGTCGGTAATTTTATATAAAACAGCATGAGTCTTGTACCTTTCGCCAAGCTCAAAAACAAGATTTTTTACGGTTTCATTATCAGGGTCTACAGACCCAACTCGCAGTTCAGGGCCGGTGTAAAGAAAACAAATTGTTTTAAGTTCTTTTGAGCGTTCCTCTGGTATTAGTCGTAAGGCATCAGGACTAATGGCAAAACCAACCAGGTTTATGTATTGAACTCCAGAGATTGAAGCCAGCTGGGCTGCTTCATGTTCTTTTGAGCTGATTTCTATCCGTTCCATTTTGCGCTCTAACTTTTCTGCTGGAGCTAATTCTTCCTCGGTTTTGCCAGTGACTGGTTTTTCTTCTTGTTTTTTTGCTTGGATAGCTGAATCTGACTGGGCTTTTTGCGCAGTAGTTTGTTTTAGAAGATCTTCGATTGATGGAAAACCGTTAGGCATAACCATTATCTTTTTATAAGTTTTAACAACGCGTGCTCAAGCGCTGGGAAGTGTGAATTCTTTTCAAGATGTGAACACAGGTTTGTCCAGGCAGAATAATTAAAGGTTGTAATGCTACCAGCGTAAACGAGCACTAAAGCTCCACAGATCAACATGGTAATAAATGTCACGAATGACAATAATAAATATGAACCAGCCGATAGTGTTATTTCAAAAATTATTCCGGCAACAATTGCTATGATCATCAGGATAATAAATAGTGCGCCAGAAGTTAAGAAGTTAATGATAAATATCACCAGCGCGAATTCGAAAGCTGTTAACCAGTGACTGCGTAGAATATTTATTGCTCGATGGAATACCTTTCCGAGTGATGTTCCTTTTTTTACAAGTTGTACAAGCATGATCATGCCGAGAATTTGTACAAAAAATGTAAATGGGATGACTATCGCGTAAATTCCAATGCGTTGCAAAATGTCCAGTGCTAGTGAATCGGTGACAGCAAAAGTAAGGATAATAGTCGTTAATCCAATAGATATTGTAAACAAAATTCGCATGACAGCATTAACACTAAATAGTCTAAGAATATGAACGTGGTGAAGTTGTTTTCTAATGTCTTTCCAATGAATTTCTCTTGTTCCTTTGGAAACAATAAATAAAAGAATAAATTGTGCAATTAAGGCAAAACTGGCAATTAGAGCAAAAATTAAAATACCAATAAATGCATAGGCAACCACATGTGTTGTATTTAATAGGGCAAGGTTGTTTGCATAACTTAGTATCCATGAAAAGAACGGGCTGAGCTGTTTTAGGTTTTCTGCTGTCAATTCGTTAGCTGGTTGAATATAAAGAAAGGTTCGCAAAAGCATATTAAAGATTGCGCCAGTATGTACAAGCCCAGCAATGGCAGCCAGCACCCACCATTCTTTTTGCGCCAGCGTTGAGCTTAATGATTTACTAACAATCTTTTCGTAAAGATGAATTGATTTTGCAAGTGACATAATTTTCCTCCTTTTTAATAAATTCATTATATCAAAAGAAGCGCAGTTGCGCTTCTTTCTTGATGATAACTTTATTCCACTATTTTCTTGCCAACAATTTCTTCAAATTTTTCTTTCTCTATTGTTTCTTTTTCAAGGAGTTCTTTAACTACTTTTTCGATCGATTCATTATTTTCTACAATGACTCTTTCCGCGGTGTCCAGTGCATCTTTCAAAAGCCTGAGCACTTCCTCGTCAATGTCTTGGGCTGTTTTCTCGGAATAGTCCCGATTCTCATGGATCTCTTTGCCAAGGAAGATTAGCTCCTCGCGTTCACCGTATGTCCGTGGACCCATTTTTTCGCTCATGCCGTATTTTGTCACTAGGCTTGTTGCCAGTTTTGTTGCCCGTTGCAAGTCGTTAGATGCTCCAGTTGTTATGTCCTTGAAAGTATATTTTTCCATGGCATATCCTCCGAGCATCATTGCAAGCTCATCAATAAATTCTGCGCGCGAGTGCATTTTTTTGTCTTCACTTGGCAAGCTCATAGTGTAACCCGCAGCTCGTCCTCGAGAAATGATTGAGATTTTATGAACGTCATCGGTATGAGGCAAGAAGTGTCCAACAACTGCGTGGCCTGCTTCATGGTAAGCAGTGATTTTGCGTTCTTTGTCAGAAAGAATACTGCTCTTGCGCTCAGGCCCGAGCATAACTTTCTCAATTGCATCAAGTAGATTCTTTTGAACAATGATTTTCTTGTTTTCTCTGGCCGTTAAGATTGCGCCTTCGTTCATGATGTTCATCAGGTCTGCCCCGGAAAATCCAATTGTGCGTTCGGCGATTCTTTGCAGGTCAATGTTTTCGGCAAGTGGTTTGTTTTTTGAGTGGATGTCAAGGATTGCTCTTCTGTCTTTTAGAGATGGAAGATCAAGGGTGATACGTCGATCAAATCGTCCTGGTCGCAAAAGGGCAGGGTCAAGGACGTCAGGCCTGTTGGTAGCAGCAATAACGATAACTCCAATATTGGCAGCAAAGCCATCCATCTCAACCAAGATTTGGTTAAGAGTTTGCTCGCGTTCGTCGTGTCCGCCACCAAGCCCTGTGCCACGCTGGCGTCCGACAGCATCAATTTCATCTATAAAAATTATACAAGGGGCTGCTTTTTTGGCTTTGCCAAATAGGTCACGTACACGTGAAGCTCCAACTCCCACAAACATTTCAACAAATTCTGATCCTGAGATGTGGAAAAATGGAACATTGGCTTCACCGGCCACAGCTCGAGCAAGAAGAGTTTTTCCAGTTCCTGGAGGGCCCATGAGTAAAACTCCTTTGGGGATTTTTGCTCCGACTTCTGTGTATTTTTTAGGATGTTTTAGAAAGTCGACAACCTCGGTGAGTTCTTCTTTTGATTCTGCTTCACCGGCAACGTCTTTGAAGGTGGTGCGATCTTTTTTATTGGTGACTTCTTTAGCTTTTGTTTGGCCAAAGCTTAAAGCGCGATTGTTTGCTCCTTGCATTTGTCCAATCAAGAACCAGAAGATCACCAAAAAGCCGATTAAGAAAATAAGTGTTGGCAGGATTGAGCGCAAAAGTGACATCCACATTCCAGGCTCAACAACTTCAATATTGATTGTTTCGAGTTGTTCGCCAGTCACGCCGTAATTTGTGAGAAGGTCAGAAAGAGATTCGCCAGATTCTTTTTTCATCTCATACAAAGTTTGATCAAGGGCGTAGATGTTAAGGGTGTCTTCTTGGACTTCTATTTTTTCAATCTCACCATTTTGGATTTTTTCAACAAGCGTTGATACGCCGATAACCTCCGGTTTTGTGTCTTTAATGCTGTACGAAGAGAAGATAACTCCCAGCGCTAAAACAACTAGGAAGAAGATAATTATGTTTTTTGAAAGTGGTTTCATAGTTCCTGCATGATGCCAAAAATTAACACTTTTGGCAACGTTAAAGCATGAAAAAAGACGTGAAGCTATCATTTCTAAAAAAGCAATGCAAGTGGATAACTCAAAAAACGCGAGCCTTGGCGCGAAAACGAACATGTCCAGCACCAGGTGCTGGACATGTTCGTTCCGGGTGCTGGACATGTCCGCTCGAACAAAAAAACCGACGCGTTTTAGAGCGATCGGTTTTTTTTGTTCTATTATTCAGCTGATTTTGTTGGTTCCTCGGTTATTTGCTCGCTGGCAGGTTGTTCTTCTGCGACAGTCTCTGCGGTCGAAACTTCTTCTGTAATTTCCTTTTCTTCTTTAGTCTCATCTTTCGCCTCGGCCTTTTCGGCCTCTTTTTCCTCTTCAACCTCTTTCTTTTCCTTTTTTGGCTTTTCATCCATCGCCTTTAATGAAAGTCCCAGGCGGTGTTCTTTTGGTTCTAGTGAGACGATTTTGAATTTTAGTACATCGCCTGATTTTGCAACTTTTGATGGATTTTCTGCATTATCTTCACCAAGCTCTGAAACGTGAGCGAGACCGTGAATATCCTCATCAAGCTCCACAAAAAGTCCAAATGGATTTGTTTTTAGCACTGTTCCTTCAACAATATCGCCAACTTTATACTTGTTTTCAACATCAGCCCATGGGTCGGTCTTCAACTTCTTCATCGAAAGGAATATTTTACTGCCATCGATGCCAATGATTTCTGCTTTTAGTACCTGTCCCACTCGCAGTAGATCCTTAGGATGATCAATTCTTTGCCAGGCAATCTCTGAAATATGAACCAAGCCTTCCAAGGCTCCGCTTTGATCTGTTACACCTTTTGGCAAGAATTTTACAAATGCTCCAAAGTCAGCCAAGGCTGTGACAGTTCCTTCAATAATGTCACCAATACTGATTTTTGAAATAACATTTTGCTGTTCTTCCTCCCAGATTGTTTTTTCTGAAACAATTAGCTTTTCGTCTTCAGTGTTTAGGTCAAGAATATTAACTCGAATTTTCTTGCCAATAAAGTCTTTGAGCTTTTCGAGGATTTTTATTTTGTCACCGCCATTTACCCGTGGGTAATTTTCAGGTGAGAGCTGAGAAACAGGCAAGAAACCAGTAATGTGATTAAGCTTGACGATTAGTCCACCCTTGTTTGCGTCAGTGACTTTTACTTCAACTACCTCATTCTTTTGGAATTGCTCACGCATGTCTTCCCACGTTTTTTTATTTCCAGCGAAGCGGAAAGAAAGTTCCATTTCGCCATTTTCGTTTTCCAAATCAATTACAGTGGCATCAACTTTGTCACCTTTCTTGATGTTTCCCGAGGCGCCACCTTCATTATAAAGCTCGCGTCCGCGAACAACTCCAGTGGTAAGTCCATTGATGTCTAATCTCACTTCCCGCCCTTTAATAGAAATAACGGTGGCATTAACAAGCTCACCGAGTTCTGGGATTTTGAGATACTGGTCATTTTCCAAGAGTTCAGTTAGTGCTGAATTCTTCTGTGTGTTCTGTGTATCTGTCATAAATTTTGCCTGACGCTGACGCTTTTAATGTCGTGAGCTCCAGGAATTAAGAATTAAGTAACGCGGGAAGTGTAGCCGAAAGTGGGTTTTGGGTCAAGGATTCGTTGACTTTTTGTCCGTAATTGGTAAGGTTTACCAGTCCCTGATGCGCATTTCCGCGCAAAACCTGTAAGGAGGTTGGGATGTCTATTCAGACGAGTGACACTGGTTCGTACGATGGACTCATGGAGCGTATCGGCTCGAGCGACGCGGGTACAGACATGCTAATTGCCAACAATGGCATCATGTCATGGCGTGATTTGGTGGTCAAAGTCAGACAAGCGCAAGCGCTTGGGATCGATTTTGACAAGACGATCACGCGCGGGGATGGTATGTTTGACGCCATCCGTCGTGAACTGATGACGCCAGACTGCGCAAGGCGCGATGAAGAATGCGCAAGGGCGTATTTCGGTGGAGCGCATCAGAGCCATTTCGGCTGTTGCGACTTTCTATTTGGCTCAATCGACCGCATGATTGAGTCGCGTGTTGATGAGCGTAGATTTGAAAGCGCACTTTGCGCGATTGCGCCTCGGGATGGCGCGATCGAGTTCATGCGTACCTTCAACTCTTCCGGCGCATTCACATGCGCGGTGATCACTTTCGGTCTTGCCGACTGGGTGGAGAGGTGGTTTGCTTTCAGGCATTTTATGCCTCTTTCCAGTCCCACTGAGCAAGAATACAATCCAATCGCAAGACAAAGGATCTACGGACTTCGTCTGCATTGGGACGCAGATGGTCAGTTGAGGGGATACGATCCTACCACCGCGATTACTGATTTCAATAAGGGATTGGCGTTCCAAGCGCATTGCGCGTCGTGCGGGGTTGAGCTGTGCAATGCGCTGGCGCTCGGTGATTCACCAATAACAGACATTGGTATGCTTCGTGAGGCGACCCAGAGTGGTGGAGCGGGCATCTTGCTCATCCCAAAGACAGAATGCGCCAAGTTGCATGCCAATTCACGCACAGGGGAGGCATTGCGAAGTGCATTCCCAAGTATTGCAGGGTTTCTTGTTTCGGACTCGCTCATGCCGTTGGCTGACATCCGCACCGGGAGAGTCCAGTTCTAGCCCACGCAACAACCCGGGTCCTTGTTCCGATCAAGGACTCGCAATCGTCTATCCGCCCAGGTTCACCCTGAGGCGGATTGTGCTTAAAATGCCTTAGGGTCAAGTCTCTAGATTTCAATTTTACTTTTAGGGTCAGGTCTCTAGATTTCAATTTTATTGATATTATCTATTATTATTATTATTATTATTATTATTATTATTAGGCGCAATCGTCATTCTGCCTCTTGTACGTGCTTGACGTGGCCAAAGTCCAAAATAAGTTAAGCAGAGCAACGATAATTTAAATATTATTGAAAGGTAGAGACTTGACCCTAATTTATAAATTAAAAGTTTGAGACTTGACCCCGATATAAGTTATACTATTCTTATATGACCCACCCACATCAATCCTTTTTGGATGAATTCAAAATTTCCATTGACAAACTTGTTCCACTTACACCTCCTGAAATTAAAGAAGAGGCGTTGAAGATTTATAAAGAGCTTTCTGAGAATTTGGACGCTGATACGAAGCAAATCCACCAAGCGCTTTCATATGTTGGGCGCAAAGAATTGCCATATCGCAAGGCATATAATGAGTTGTGTGCTGGCGATGAAGAGCAGAGACTTCAAAAATTAGTGCTTGAGCGATTAGATGATGAAGTCAAAAAGAAAATGCTAGCCGTAACTCAACATGGCGTAATGCTAGACGATTATGTAGCTAGTGACATGTTTGAGGAACAATTAACCCCAGCTGAACGGTTGCAGATTGAACAGGCGATTTTGTTGGCAGAGGACACTCTAGATCACCAGTGTGACGAGCGTGCTCATAAGCGTCAGGCGCAATATGACGATTTGGTTGATCATTGGACAAAAGAGGCAGCTCGGTTGCAAGGCATGATTGATAACCTCAGAGCCATGGGAGATGAGGATCCAAAATGGACAGGTGAGATTAATAGTGTGGCTGACAGGCTAGAAGAAGGATGGTCAATCGTTGAACATGATCCTTCAGAAGAAGAAATCAAAAAAGAGCTTGAGTATTGGAATACTGTTTTGCACGAAACCGAGGAGTAGCTCTCCTCCACCCCAGCGACAGAAGGGGACTGCTAGATTTTTAAAACCAGCGGGGCGAGCGCTGGTTTTTCTTATTCTGGAATTGTTTTGTCAGGCGCGATTTGATCTCTTTGCCATGGGGGCGTGTTTCTAGAAGGAAAAAATGCATCATAAAGTTGTCTTGGTCCAATATTTGGTACGTTTGGATAATGAGTTTTTACAAAATCAACTATTTTTGTGTAAAAAGGATCTTTGAAAAGTTCATCTAAAGATCGTCCAAGCAGATGATGTTCTATGTATAGTAATCGATACGCACATCTTTCAAGATGATGTTGGACAACTGCTCGTTCGCTATCAACTGGTAAAACATAATTGGTGTCATACATGCGCAATAGAAGTTTTTCGTCTTTTTGTTCAATAGCTAAATTACTAAGATGCGTGATGTCTGGGATTGCGTTTGAAAATTCAGGGTCTTGTTGGTCTGCCGAACTGATCATTGATTTTGTAATGGTAATAAATTGATCAAGTTGTTTTCTAACTTCTTCTTGTTCGTTAGGAGTTAATTTATCCATGTCTAATTTATAAAGCTCGACATAATCATTAAGTTTTTCCTGAACTGATAAAATTTCCCCTGATGGATGATCCTCTTTTGATGGCAATACTACAATTTTTTCTTTTGGGATCAAATTTGGCATTGCTTTGTCATAAGATCGGCGGAGATGGTCGCGTTCACGTCTAAGATAGTTGGCAACTTCCTGAGTCTCTTCTACCGTTCTTTCTTGCTTGGAATATCTAGGAAATAGAAAATGTTGCTTTAGGCGTTTTGCAACATATTTTTTTTGTGGCTCTTGTTCTCCTGGCTCGGAGTATTCATATACTGACCAAAAAGATCCTTCCAGTGGTTCCAAAAATTGACGTTCTGACATTGATTCTGGTGATCTCATATAAAAGTAGTATAGCTTATATCTGGTTTTAGCCTCAAGCGAATATTTTAGTCTTGTGTAAGGTAGGCGTCCTTTGCACTGTTCATCTTTGCGATTTCATGCTACAATTTTGGAGCAAAAATCATTGTTTTTCATATATTTTCTATGAATATAAGTTGGAACGGATTTGGAAGTTTTACTTTTACCGGCAAGCCTTCAGACGGCGAGGTGACTCTTGTTACTGACCCGTATGAGAATAGTACTGGTTTGCGTTTTCCTAGAACGCAAAAGGCATCGATTGTTGTTGTGTCGCAAGATAGCGAGTATGCAAGCAATGGTTCAGCAATTCTTCAGGAAGGTGAAAAAATGTTTTTTACTGTTAATCATCCGGGTGAGTATGAGGTGAAGGGAATATCGGTTCACGGCATAGCCTGTGAAAAAAAAGATGGCTCCAAACATACTATTTATAAAATAATTATCGAGGACGTTAAAATAGGATTTTTAGGATCACTCGATCGCGTGCTAAAAGAAAAAGAAATTGAAGTTCTTGGTGACATTGATGTTTTGATTGTTCCAGTTGGTGGTCAAAGCGTTATGGACGCCAAGTTGGCTACAGAAGTTGTTTCCCAAATTGAACCTCGTATTGTGATTCCATCATATAGCCATACCGAGGGAGCAAAGGGTGGGTTTGCTGGGGTTGAACAGTTTTGTAAAGAAATCGGTTTTCCAGCTCAGGACGTTAATAAGGCAAAGATTACAAAATCAAGTCTGCCTGACGAGGACATGCAGGTTATTGTTTTGTCACGATAGTAATTATGATTATTAAAGCACGGGATAAGAAAAAAGAACGTACTATTATTATTTCAACTACTGTTGGAATTTTGCTAATACTATGTGTTTGGGGTTTTCAAATTCATTCCTTGTTCACAGAAACATTAGCAAAAGAAACTCACGAAAGTGGCGATGAGATGTCAGCATTAGTTGACGAGCTTGCAGTGTTTCAGGAGGATATTGAATCAAAATTACCGTCTATCACTTCTTCGTTCGATGATCTTTTTAATGCCTTTAGATTGCACTACCAAGCTCAGGTAGATGAGCAAAAGGCATTGCAGGCACAGCAGGATGCTTTTGCAGACAAGGTGGCGCAAGAAACAATAGACAGGTTGGATCTGCAAGCGCCACAGGCCGATGACGATTTGGATAATCAAGAAACGATTGAATAATTTTATGGCAAAAAAGGAAGAAAAAAATAGAATTGATCAATTTGATCAAGAAACAGAAGCCGACACTTCAACATTTGCAAAAATGTTGCCTCAGAGCATAACCGAAGAGATGAGACGCTGTTATTTGGACTATGCCATGTCAGTTATTGTGTCCCGAGCTTTGCCTGACGTTCGCGATGGTCTAAAGCCAGTTCAACGCCGAATTCTTTACGCCATGTGGACAATCGGATTGCGCTCAAACGCAAAGTTTCGTAAGTCAGCTAACGTAGTTGGAGAAGTGATGGCTAAATATCACCCGCATGGCGATTCTTCAATTTACGAAACAATGGTTCGCATGGCTCAGGATTTTTCATTTTTACATCCTCTTGTTCGTGGTCAAGGAAACTTTGGTTCAATGGACGGCGATTCAGCCGCTGCCATGCGTTATACAGAAGCAAAGCTAGAAACTGTTGCCGAAGAAATGCTTTTAGATATTGAAAAGGAAACAGTAGATTTTATTCCAAACTATGACGGTTCTCACAAAGAGCCAAGTGTATTGCCGGCCAAGCTCCCAAACCTGCTTATTAACGGGACTTTGGGAATCGCTGTTGGAATGGCAACCAATATTCCACCTCACAACTTGCGAGAAGTCGGTAATGCAGTTTTGGAATTAATTGATAACCCTAACGCTACTCTTGATGATTTACTAACGCACATCCAAGGACCAGACTTTCCAACTGGAGCAATCGCTTATGGATCAAAAGACATTCGAGTTGCTTATGCAACCGGTCGGGGTGGAGTGGTGGTGCGAGCAAACGCCGAGATTGTTGAAAACAAAAAAGGCGCTCACGCCATTATTGTGACAGAAGTGCCTTACATGGTGAACAAAGCGTCACTTTTAGAAAAAATAGCCCAGTTGGTCCGCGAGAAAAAGATTGATGACATTAAGGATTTGCGAGATGAATCCAACAAAGACGGCGTGCGCGTAGTGATTGAGCTTAAAAAGGATGCTTACCCACGTAAAGTATTAAATCGTCTTTATCAATCAACTCAATTGCAAACAACTTTTCATTTTAACGTTGTGGCATTGGTTGAGGATGGAAAACAGCCGCGCACTTTGGGTCTTAAGTCATTGCTTGAAGAATATTTAAAACATAGAGAGGTTGTTGTTCGCCGACGCACGCAATATGATTTGGATCGAGCAAAAGACAGGGCTCATATTTTGGAAGGATTGCGCATTGCTTTAAAAAAGATCGACCAGGTGATTGCTGTTATCAAAAAATCAAAGGACAAAGATATTGCTCGTGAAAATCTCATGAAGCAGTTTAAGATGACCGAGCGTCAAGCGATTGCAATTCTTGAGATGCGCTTGCAAAGCTTAGCCAATTTGGAACAGTTAAGAATTGAGCAAGAATATAAAGAAAAGATGGAGCTCATCAAAGAGCTTGAGGCAATACTGGGTTCACGCAAGAAAATTTTAGGAGTTATCCGTAAGGAAGTGGTGGAACTGATCGCCAAGCATGGTCAAGACAGAAGAACCAAAATTGTTAAAGCCGGGCTTAAGGAGTTTTCCATGGAAGATGTTATTCCTGATGAACAGACAATTGTGATGCTTACCAAAGATGGCTACATCAAACGCGTTTCACCTGATAATTTCAAACAACAAACACGTGGCGGTAAGGGTGTGCTTGGACTTTCTACCAAAGAAGAAGACATGGTTGAGTCGATTTTTACAACATCAACCCACAAAGACATCATGTTCTTTACCTCCAGCGGTCGGGTATTCCGTCTTAAGGTTTATGAAATTCCAGAAGCTTCTAGAACGTCCAAAGGTCAGGCAATCGTCAACTTTTTGCAGTTGGCCCCAGGCGAATCTGTTACCGCAACTATGGAGCCGTCAGTATTGGATAATGCAAAATATATTGTAATGGTGACGTCCAAAGGTACTATCAAAAAAACTGACATGGCAGATTTTGAAACCGTGCGCCGATCAGGACTTATTGCTATCAAATTAAAAAATGGTGATACCCTTGAATGGGTAAAAACCTCTTCTGGAAAAGATGATATTGTTTTAGCAACGTTTAATGGTATGGCGATTCGCTTTGGTGAAAAGCATTTACGTTCCATGGGACGGGTAGCGTCGGGTGTGCGAGGTCTTAAACTCAAGGGCGATGACCGAGTTATTGGGATGGGAATTATCAATGAAGGTAAGGATTTGGATTTTCAACTCATGGTCATTATGAAGAACGGTTATGGCAAGCGCACGGCACTGCGTGAGTATAAACAGCAGGGCAGAGGTGGAATGGGAGTACGCGCTGCCAAGATTACAGCTAAGACTGGAAATATTGTTTCCGCACTAATTGCTCGCAAAAAAGACGAACGTGATTTGCTGGTGATATCAGAAGACGGACAAGTTATTCGTATGGCTATTGACTCGATTTCTTCATTAAGCCGTGCCACCCAAGGTGTGCGGGTGATGCGCTTTAAAAAGCCAGACGACAAAGTTATCAGCGTAACAATTTTAGACGCTGGAGAAGAAGATGAAGAAAAGCCAAAGAAAAAAGCAAAGGAAAAAGCAAAGAAATAAAAAGACAATCTATTTAATTCCAAAACCCCTTGCCTGACGCGGGGGTTTTTGATTTGGGGCTGAAGAGGTTGGAGAAGCTGATCTGTCTGATAGAAATCACGTCATTGCAATTAACCCACTTTGGGCCGATCGGCCCAAAGTGGGTTAATTGTGGACGATGTAGTTAATTATGGCTAGTTATCTTTGATATCTTTGTTTTTCTTTTTATGAAGAAATTATCGTTCAAAGCCGATTTTCATATCAAGGAGATCCTTCCCCTCGACAAGCTCGGGATCTATGACTGGCGTTGGGATGGGGAAAAATAGTCTCTCCCATCTTGACACCAACCTTAAAAAATACTACTATCCCCCAGCGTTTCCGCACGTCGCGGGCTCGTAAAACCCCAGCAACGAGGTACACGTGTCAGCAGTTTTCAGTGTCAGAATCGAGGTGTCCGCGAGCAAGCGCGCGGTGCAGTCCATCATCTCCATCGTCAGCTCGAAAGTCGTCGAGGTCATGCGCAACGGCGACGAGCTCGACGAGAACATCCATCTGGGCGTCCTCTTGATCGAGGACGACAGCGACCTGGTGGAGGTCGAGGTCTGCGAGTCCCGGGGCGAACCGCCCTGCGCCCGGGTGGTGATCACCCAGAACCAGCCCGTTCGCGATCACTGGATCGTGGGCCGCACCGGACTGGCCGAGAACCCGCTCGAGCTTCGGCTCGCGGGTGAGATCGCCAGGGCTTTGGCCTGGCATCACGGCAAGGTTTGGGGCGCGGGCCAGGTCCGCTTCGCCAACAACTTCCAGCGCTCGCGCGCCGGCGACCCGGCGCGCAAGGAGGCCACCAGGGTGTGGATGCCGGCGGAAGCGTCCGACCAGGCGCCCAGCGCCGGCGTGCTGGCGATGCCCAAGAACCTCCGCGGGCGCACGGTCCTCGCGGACACGAGCCACCTGCGCGTCTAGCGCAGTTTGGCTCAAAACAACCATCGTCCCCGCCACAGCCCTCGTGCTGTGGCGGGGTTCGTGTTTTGTGAGGAAGTAATTAGGGGTCAGGGCTCAAACTTTGACTTTTTTGCCTATAATTCAAAGTTTGAGCCCTGACCCCAATATTGGATACTTGACTAAAACCCACTAATTTTATACACTTTCCCCGTTAAATAGATCACATTTCCATTTAAAATAATCCTATGCCAGTACCAGCATTTCGAAATTCACGAACCCGAGTCCGTAAGCGTCGATCACATCATGCTTTAAAAAAGACTGATGTTTCAGTATGTCCTAATTGTCAAGCAGTTGTTTTGCCACATATTACTTGTGCAAAGTGTGGACAATACAAAGGACGTCAGGTTTTGGGCGGAATCAAAGAAGTAGAAAAAACAATCGAAAAGAAAGTCGTCAAGAAAAAGAAAGAAACAACAAAAGAATAATCAAAAGACAGGCCTCGCGCCTGTTTTTTATATTCTCTTGAGCTCAATCCAACAAATCGGTATACTGCGTGCATATGTCAAATCGTCATCTATCACGCACAATGGTCATGCAATGCTTGTTCGAACTTGATTTTCAAGGCTATGCCAAGCCAGAACGCATTGATGAGGTTGTAAAATATATCAAACAAGAATTTGCACCTGACTTTGATGATGATGGTTATGTGGCTAAGCAAACTCATGCTGTTATTGATAAGGTGGATGAGATTGATGCTTTGCTTGTGAAGTTTGCTCCAGAATGGCCAATTTCGGAGATGACAAATACTGATCGCAATATTTTACGACTTGGTGCATATGAGCTAAAGTTTGACGAGAAGATTCCAGCCAAAGTTGCCATCAATGAAGCTATAGAGCTTGGCAAAACTTTTGGAGGCGATACATCTGGCAAGTTTGTCAACGGGGTTTTGGGAGCAGTCTATAGAGACATGATTGCCAGCGGGCAAGAGAAAAAAGTAGACATTGATAAAAAGAATGAAAAATAACTATGATTGATGATAAAGAAATAAAAAAGTTTGCTAAAAGTATTGGCGTTGAATATCTAGAAGAGGGTCATCTTAAACAGGCACTTGTTCACCGATCTTACTTAAATGAGCATGCGGATTTTCCACTAGGACACAATGAAAGACTGGAATTTTTAGGAGACGCAGTGCTCGAGTTGGTCGTGACTGAATATTTGTTTGAGAACTTTCCCAATCCTGAAGGAGAGCTGACAAACTATCGGGCTGCCATGGTAAATGGTCAGAATTTGGCAAAAGTATCCCGTAAGCTTGATGTTGAGAGTCATCTTTTTCTTTCCAAGGGTGAGGCGCAAGATACAAGTGAAAAGTCGCGTAACTATATTTTGGCAAATGGGATGGAGGCAATCATAGGAGCTGTTTATTTGGATTTTGGTTGGGATCAGGCAAAAAAGTTTATTACAGAAAATATAATTTCCACACTTCCTGAAATTCTAGAAAAGAAACTTTATATTGATCCTAAGAGTAGATTCCAAGAAGAGTCACAGTCGCACGCATCGATTACGCCTAGCTATAAGGTTTTGGAAGAGTCAGGGCCAGACCACAAAAAGACTTTCCGAGTTGGCGCCTTCTTGGGTAAGGAATTGGTAGCCGAAGGAGTTGGTACATCAAAACAAGAAGCCCAAGTCGATGCTGCACAAAATGCTCTGGAAGCAAAGGGGTGGTAATCCATATAAGATTTATAGCGAAATTCTTGACCAAATCGTGTAAAGTGAGTATTATTTTTGCGATGCGGCGTTAGCTTAGCTGGATAGAGCGTCTGGCTTCGGACCAGAAGGTCGGGGGTTCGAATCCCT
>JAHILS010000035.1 GCA_018896835.1 Patescibacteria group bacterium
CCACCCGACTCTGGGTCTTTGCCAAGGTTAACCAAAGGTTCTTGAGCAGCTTTTTTTTGTTGTTTGGTTGTTTCTAAAATCACCCTAGCGGTCGCCTCGTCTACTTTTAGCACACTAACGTCTTCTGGAAATGAGGCATTAAGTTTTCCGGCTTTTAGATATGGGCCATAGGGACCAATTTGCGCCGTGATTACTTCACCGGCCTGAGTTTTTCCAACTTCGCGTGGCAAGTCAAGAAGTGGCATAACTTCCTCAAGCGTGACAGTGTCCATGCTCATGCCTTTAAGTAGTGATGAGCTTTTTGGTTTAGGAATAGTTTTATCTTCTTTATTATAAATTCCTAGTTGAACATATGGTCCAAAGCGACCCGATTTGATGAATACTGGCTTGCCAGACGCTGGATCAATACCAAGTTCGCGTTCATGCAAAACGTCAGAGCGGGAAAGTCCACCAGTTTTTTCTTCTAAATTTTTATGAAAAGGTTTGTAAAATGCATCAAGTGTTGGCACCCACTTTGCTTTTCCCTCAGCAATGTCGTCAAGATTTTTTTCCATGCTGGCAGTGAAAGCGTAGTCAACAATGTCAGGGAAATGTTCGACGAGCAGGTCGGTGACAATGAGCGCCGTGTTTGTGGGAGCAAGTTTTTTGCGATCATCGCGCTCCACATAGCCACGATCAATAATTGTGCTTATTGTTGGCGCATATGTTGAAGGTCGCCCAATCCCGTATTCTTCCATAATTTTAACAAGTGTTGCATCAGAATATCGGGCAGGAGGTTCTGTGAAATGTTGTTTTCCATCAATTTGGTTGGCAACGATTTTGTCGCCCTTGGTAACTTCTGGCAAAACAGTTTCCTTGGCAGTGCGGTAGACCTTCATAAATCCATCAAAAACTATTACGTTTCCAGTGGCTCGGAAGGTATAGTCCTTAGCAGTAAGGTCAATTCCAGTTTGGGCTATTTTTGCGTTTGGAAGCTGAGTTGCGATTGTTCGGCGCCAAATAAGATCATAAAGTTTCCACATGCCATCGTCTTTAAGGCTTGATCGAATACTCTCAGGCGTAGCACCAGGATCAGTTGGACGAATAGCTTCGTGAGCTTCTTGTGCGCCCTTACTTTTTGTTTTATAGGCAACAGCACCTTTGGCATAAGTTGATCCAAAAGCAGACTGTATATATTGTTGCGCCTCTCCTAGAAATTTATCAGCTAGGTTTAGAGAGTCGGTACGCATGTAAGTGATGCGTCCTGTTTCGTAAAGCTTCTGGGCCAGCACCATGGTTTGTTTGGCACCAAATCCAAGTTTCGTGTTGGCTTCTTGTTGAAGCGTGGAAGTGGTGAGCGGAACAGGTGGTTTTCTGGTAGCTTCCTTCTTTTCTATTGCCTCAACTACGAAGTTGGCTCCAACCAGATCTGTGGTAATTTTATCTGATTGTTCTTTTGTTTTGATATCAAGCTTATCGACTTTTTTGCCATTGATTTTGGAAAGTTTACCATCAAATTTTTCTGCGTCTTTTTCAAACTGGCCTTCAATGGTCCAATATTCTTCTTGCTTAAATGCGTTTCGTTCACGTTCACGCTCGACTATCAATCGCAAGGCAACAGATTGTACACGTCCGGCGGAAAGCCCACGCTGAACTTTTTTCCACAAGAATGGTGAAAGCTCGTATCCCACAAGTCTGTCTAAGATTCGTCGAGTTTGTTGGGCGTCGACAAGATCTTCGTAAAGTGGACGTGGGTGTTTTAAGGCTTCCTCGATTGCATGCTTGGTGATTTCGTGAAAGGCAATCCGTTTAATATCTTTGTTATCAATATTTAGAACTTGAGCGATGTGCCAGGCAATAGCTTCTCCTTCTCGGTCTTCATCAGTTGCCAAGTAGATTTGTTCAACTTGTTTGGCAGCGGACTTAAGTTCCAAAACACGTTTGCGTTTGTCAATTGGAATTTCGTAAGTTGGTTGGTAGTCATGTTCAACATCGACTCCAGTTTTCTTTTTTGGCAAATCTCGTATATGGCCAAAAGACGACAAAACCTCGTACTGCGCGCCGAGGAATTTTTTAATAGTTTTAGCTTTTGTAGGAGACTCAACAATCAGGAGTGTTTTTGCCATAATTAATGGTTTTCGCTAGTTTCGATGAGCAAATCATGCAGGAACACAAGCCATGTGTCAAGCTTTACTTAATTTTTATGATTAGGATTGTAAGCAATAGAGTAGTCCCATCCAAATGCAGATGGGCCAAATAATTCGTACCCTTTTTCACTCTCCCAACAAGGGATTGATTTGCAGGCAAGAATCGCAACTTTTTGCGAAAGATAATTATTAAGATCTGAATTGTGAATTGGAAATCCATTTAAATCACAAAGTATTATTAGGTGTGGACAGGTGATGATTGGTCTGTTGTCCCTTAATAAAATTAAATGTTCATTTTGAATAAGATCTTCGTAGACGGCGCTTGATCCTTGAAGTACGACTTTTGATATTAAGAAATCGTCTTTTGCTTCCTGTTTAATGTCAGTAATTTTTGCAATATCAATCAAGTCAATGTTATGATTTTTTAATCCTTTTATCCCAAGTATGTTAATTGAATTTCCAATTTCTAGCGATCTTTTTAGATTTCCGCAAGATAAGATTGGAATATCATGCGTTTCCATGAAATGATCAATCACAACAACAAGACTGTTTGTTTCTTTAGCAATAGATCGCACGAAGTATTCAAGAGATTTTGGGTCCATGTCTTCTTTTATGAATATATTTCCTTTTGTGTCGAGGATAATCGCTGGCGTTGTTGATCGTCCATGTAAAGGGAATAGATCTTGCATTATCTCAGGCACTGCTCGACCACCTGTCCCATCAGCATCTAATAACTTGAGTCCAGTCTGATGTGCTATGCTCATTGCTAAATGTTCAACGCCAAGCTCGCCTACAATAATTCCAGCAAGTTTATTTTTTGCATATTCACGAGCAATGTCGATGCCTTTTGTGAGAAGGTCTGAAAATTGCGCATTACGAAGCGACGCTGGACCAACAGCATAAACAGTACAAAGCATTTGACCAGGATGAAAATCCTTTGCTTCATAAATTGGAAAGTTTTCTTTTGGTAGTTCGATCAAAGAATTACATTTTTCTGCGTAAGGACAGCCTCCACCTGTTGCCAGAAGAGCAGCGCCTAAAAATATATCTTTTAATTGTTGCGTTGAGCAGTAATACATAAAATTTTAACATTGGTTGGCTCGGGGATTTTAGTCCCCGAGCCAGATGAGTTAGAACACCTGTCTAATCATGCGCGTAAGATATGCATACAGAATATCATGTTGATTTTTCCATGTGCACATGAGCTCATGAGAGGCTCGCACTTTGAGTGTTGCTTCTTTCACTGCTTGGTGACGCTGTTTTACACTGATCCCATAGGTTGGGATATGCGCACAAGCACGAGTTGATTCGTTTTCGATGTGTTGCCATAGTGCGTGAATTGCATAAAGCGCTTCTCGGCATTCTGGGAACATATATAGACAGTTCAGACCGTCTGCGTAGAGATCGTCACTGACAAGTGCTGGCACTCGCGTGATGTCCATTGTTTTCAGGCGACTTGCCAAGAATTCCTCGCGTTTTCCTGTACAACAGGTTTGGCTGGATGTTGTATTTGCAAACCCCAGTCGCCCGTCTGCTTGCACATATGGGAAAAATGCGATTCCTCCGGCAACTCCTGAGTTGTCATTTTTGCCATAACCATTTTTCAACAAGTATTCCTTAAACATCATGAGTAGAATACTTATATTTGATCCTGAGTCATTTAGCGGATACATGGCTTCAGTGAAGTGGTGATATGGCTCTACAACCAGGTACTCGCTTTCCCTTGGAATAATCCCATGTTCACGCAGTGTATCTGCCCACGATCCAGTAAAAGACCAGATGACCTGCGAACGGGTAAAACCGAGTGGTGCGCGCCTGAAGGATTTTAGGCCATTGAAGAATTCATCAGCTTTTTTCTGCATTGGCAAAGCAGAGAAGTAGCATGGTTTTATTTCTCCATGTACTCCATGTTGATCTGCAAATCGACTGAACATATGCAGATGTCGCTGCCCCTGTTCCTGGAAAGCACTTAGCAAATGCTCACGATGATCAGCAAACAAGCTGTCCTCGAGAATATCAAGGTGCATATCTGCGCCAGCGATTGGGAGCATGGGGTCAGTGATCTGAGTAAGATTTGGGAGAGATTTGATTAGCTTGCTAATCTCATCCTCCTTCTGGCCAGTGTATTTTCCATCTGCAGTTGTGATCAGGCAGGACCCACCAGCGACTACAATAGGCTTTGAGCTCCGAATAATGCTTATGATATCAGCTGAGAAGCGAATTGCCTTGAAGGCTGATGGCCCCATCCATTGATAGAGTTCGTCTGCTTCTTGCTCGGTAAGATCCTTCCAGCTAATACCATGGCCCATGAATCCCATCCACTGTTCAAGATCGAGCAGTTCAGCATAGCGGGGAATAAGAGTCGGGATGAGTAGCTCATCCTGGAAACGAATTACGCTCTGTGCTGTTGCCATGACTTCTCCTTTTGAAGTATTTGACAGGTGTGAAGGAACGAAAGGAACCCCGCAAAATAGCGAGGTTCCTTTGAAGGCCTGTGAACTGTAATACGCAAAACAGCCCACAGAGAGCCTTCGAAGCAACCCCTCTGTTTGAGTAGTATTTGCGTATTACATTTAAAAAGAACATGAGCGACTCTCAGAGCCGCTCATTTTGATTCTTGTTTTTATTTTACTTAACAATCAAAATAACCGACTCTGAGAAACATAAAGCTCCAGAATCGGCGCATATTATTTTTGGTTGTGTTAATCATTGCTAACATATCTTGTGAATACAGTATCATCTAGGTTTATAATTTTGTCAAATTTATTTATTTAGTGTTGTGGATATGATAAATTTGATTTTATTATTTTTTCTTCATCAATCCACTGTGTGCGCATTTCGCCACTTAAAAATAGTGAGCCGGTGATGATGATAGCTTCATCATTTTTGATAGTTTTTTTGGCATGCGCGAGTGCGTCTGCGTGGTCTAAGAATGCACCAGATTGTTTTGCTTTGGGAATAAGTTTTAGTAGCTGCGCCGGGTTGGAAGCTTTTCTTTGGTCCATTTCAAATCGAGTAGTCGTAATTTTGGTAACGTGAGGGATGAGTAGATCAAGCATTGTTGAGGCATCTTTATTAGCTGCACAGCCAAAAATCAAATGCACTGGTTTGTTTAAAGTTTTTAGGCGTTTAACAGTTGTTGCGATTTTAGCAGGGGAGTGAGCGCCGTCCAAAATAATTATTGGCGATTTTTGCATTGTTTCGAATCGACATGGCAGTCGCTTAAGGTTTTTTAAAACTGATTCGATCGCACTGTCTGATATTTGAATTTCTTTGGCAACCGCGATAGCTAGAGAAATATTGTGTTGTTGATGTTCGCCGTGCTCGACATTGATTAAGTTTTCTATAGGAGGATTAATAAAGAAAAGTGCGGAATTATTTTTTATTGCTTCATCCATGAAAACTTTTCTAATTTTTGGTCTTGTCTCCCCGCAAAAAACAATACCATCTTTTTTTATAATCCCAGCCTTCTCATAGGCAATCTTTGCCAGGGTGTCACCTAAAAGTTCGGTGTGATCTTTGTCGATATTGGTGATTATCGCAACCTCTGGAGTAGGAATAACGTTGGTTGCGTCCCATCTTCCGCCACATCCAGCTTCTAGTACACACCATTTTGCACCAGCGTTTTGAAAAGCAAAAAGTGCCAGGCATGTAGAAAGTTCAAAAAATGAAAGTGGGGTGTTATTACCTTGTAGAAATTTTTCGTAAACTTTAGTTAGTTTTTCGATATTATCAATCAAGTCTTTTGCTGGAAGAAGATTATTTCCAAATTGGAAGCGTTCCAAAAAAGTTGTTGTGTGTGGTGAAAGATAAGTGCCAACTTTTTTCTTATCAGCTGATAGCATTTGATGCATTGCGTAAGCTACTGAGCCTTTTCCGCTTGTGCCAGCGATATGAATTATTTTTAGTTTTTTGTGAGGGGAGCCAAGAGCGGTTAAAAAATCTTCTGTTCGTTTGAGTGAGTTTCTAAGCTCGGCTTTTGAGTCTGAATAATTTTTATCACAAAGATTTGCGAGCGATAAAAAAGATTTGTAAGTTTGTTTGTATTGTTCAAATAAGTTAAGCATATGTGTAATATTGTCCGCCAGTATCTTGTACAAATCCTTTAAGCTCGAGTACGGAAAGAATTGCAGAAATTTGGTGCGCTGGCAAATTAGTTTGGCGAGTTATTTCATCTATGTGGATTGGTGCTTGAGAGAGAAGATTAAGTATTGCAGTTTCTTCTGGTGTTGATCCGATCGGCTTTTGTTTTATTTGGGTGCGAGCGGGCGTGCAAAATTCCATTTCAAATACGTCTGAAATATCCTGCGCACAGGTTACCATATGTGCACCATTTTTAAGAAGTAGGTTTGTTCCTTTGGAGGTTGGTGAGGTAATCGAACCAGGCACGGCGAATACTTCACGATTTTGTTCTAAGGCTGACTTGGCAGTAATTAAAGATCCAGATTTTTCCACAGCCTCAATTACCAGTGTGCCATTACTAATGCCAGAGATAATTCGGTTGCGGATAGGGAAGTTTTGTTTGGCGCCATGCATTAAAAGAGGGAACTCGCTAATAATTGTGCCATTATTTTCTATTATTAGTTTTTGCACAGCTTGTTCTCGGGTTGTTGGTGGATTTAAAATCCCAAATCCCAATACTGCTATGGTAATTTCGCCAACATCGATTGTTGACCTGTGCACAATTTCATCAATGCCAAACGCTAGCCCGCTCACTGTCACAATTCCTTGTTTAGCAATTTCTTGCGTTAGATTTTTAGCAACCTGCATGCCATAGTCGCTGGCTTTGCGTGAGCCAACGATTGAGAGTGAATTGTGGTCATTAAGATTTGGTAACGTACCTTTTACAAAAAGAAGATAAGGCGGGTCGTAGATTTGTTTAAGCAGTGAAGGATAAGAATCATCAGTTAGTGTCAGAATTGATATTTGATTATCTAACACTTGTTGCATTAGCGCCTCGGGATTGATGTTTTTACGGAATTCCAAGAATTCATTAATTACATTGTCATGAATTCCGGCTTGCTTTAGGTTAGACGCTGAGGTTTCAAATGCGCTTTGCGCTGAACTAAAATAATCCATCAACCGTGCCAAAGATTTAGATCCGAATTTGGGAAATTCATTAAGAGCGATGAGGTAGTTTAGATCTGAAATCATAAGAGTATTATAGCAGACATCCTTAATTTCCATCCCGACGCTATAAAGGATCTTCTTCGGTTCCCATCCCGACGTTAGGAGGGATCTTCTTGATGGTTAAGAATTTATGGAAACATATAAATTAAAATAGGCCTTAAAAATAAAAACAATGAACCCCCACACGAACGCAGGGGTTCAGGCGGGGGTGAGGGCTGGAGGGACTAGCCTCAGCGGTCGAAGCGGTCGTGGCTGCGACTGGTCTCGCGACACGCGCGGCGCGAGCTCTTGATGATGGCCTGCATGCGGGCGTCGAGCTCGGGGGTGGAGACGGCGCAGTGCTCCTGGAAGCCGGTGGCCGCGCGCATCACGAACGACCTCCAGTTCTCATCACTGACCTGCGGCTCGCGCTGGGGATCGTCCGGGTAGATGATCGACCAGCATTGGTTGATCCACATCCGCACGGCATCGCCCCTGTCGCGGTTGCCGTCGAGGACCTCGATCTTGATCGTCGCGTAGCGGACCATCTCGACCAACTGGTTGGCCTCGCTGTGCGCGTCCACGAGGGCACGGCGGTACCGGGCGAACACCACGCCGTAGGCACGGCGGCGGATGTGGCCCATGAGCCGCTGCTCCTGAGATCCCTGCCGTTCGGTGTCAGCCGGGACGATCAGGGAGACGTTGGGGTTCTCGATCGGGGCACAGTCCCGCGCCTCTTCCCACAGGATGTAGCAGTCCCGCGGTTCGAGGCCGATCTTCCAGAGCTCCTCGTGCTTGCGCATGTCACCCTCACCGGTGCGGAAGCTCCGCTTGCCCGACATGAGCACGAGGGTGTTGAAGGCGCGGTGGGGGAGCCGGGGCCGGTCCTGGTCCCGCAGATCGCGGAAGACCGGCCTGTCGTGCCCGTCGCGGTGCATGAGGTGGCGGTCGGTGAGCAGTGCGGTGGCGGTTCCGTGCCAGCCACCGACATTTTCGACGAGGAATCGGCCCTCGCCGAAGCCGTAGGCGATCGGGCCCAGGGCCACGATGCCTTCCTTGAAGCTGTCGCGGGCTTCCTGGCGGTCGAAGCCGACCAGGGGGACGATGCAGGCCTCAGCGGGCTTGTCTAACATGGCGGTCACTCCTCATTCCCTTTAGTTTTCATCAGCTCAGGCAGGGAACACGCCTTTGAGCAGACGGACAAAAATATCACATTTTGGCCAAAATGTCAATCCCCAAATGCAAAAAAATAGCCAATTTTTGGCTATTTTTTGAGGTTTATCTGTAGTTGTTTAGTTGGCGTGCATTATGTCATTAAGTGGTCCGGTGCAAATGCCTTCAGTGTTAATTGCGGAGTTTAATGTTTCTTGCATGGCAGTTTCAAAATCCTTTGAATTATCAACGATACAGTACATAGGCTGGTTCACCCAAGCTGGATTTGGGTTAATTGTGTATATCGTGGTAACAGCGCATCCATTAGTTGCCAATCCTGTTATCTCATAACTCATCGCAGCCCAATTACCCATATTGACAGTCATCATTGCCAGTTCACAGGTTGCGAATTTTTCATCAAAACATGTGGTGTCTTGTCCGCAATTCACCGTTGTTGTCATTTCGTCAACGTGAACTGTTAATCCATCACCTTCCAGTGTTACATCTTCTTCTATAACTGTTCCCGCTTTGGCGGTTGGATCATAGCCAGCTTCAACTTCTTGACCGTCAGAATATCCGTCATCATCAGTATCAGAATCAAATGGGTCTGTGTGTGAAATGTCAGTCTCGTATGCGTCTGTAAGCCCGTCACTGTCAGAATCAAGTTGTGCATCATCAATTATTTGTTCTTGAGAGTCGTCAGTCTCAAGATCGTCGATAACATTGTTTAGAGAAACAGATTTTTTATATGTACATCCTGCTCCGGTTAGAAGTAGGGAAGCTATCATAAATATGGCAAGTTTTTTCATAGTATGGTTTGTTATTTATAATTTTCCCATTTCGAACGAAGTGAGAAATCTTTTCGAGAAGATCTCTCGCTTCGCTCGAGATGGGGATGAATATAGGAAGATGGGAGGTTTAGATTAGCGTCTCGCTTTCTTCTTCTGGTTCGGTTTGCAGAGCGTTGAGGATTGTTTCTTTTGTAAGCTCAATACTGCGTTGAAGCAAGTCAGATTGTTCTTTTGGAAACTTTGAGAGCACCCAGTCTTCAAGCGGAATATTCTCGGGCGCCATGTCAACACCGACCTTGAATCTCCAAAAAGTTTGCGAATCAAGTGTTTCGATTATTGATTTAATTCCATTATGTCCGCCAGCTGATCCTTCATGGCGAACGCGCAGGGTGCCAAGCGTCATACTGGCGTCATCAAACACTACCCAAACATCTTTTTTATTTATTTTGTAGGCGTTTATAATTGCCAAAAGCGCATCGCCTGATTTGTTCATAAATGTTGTTGGCTTGGCTAGAATCAGTTTTTCTCCATCAAGGTTTACTTCAGCGACGTTGGCATGCAAATCTTTTTTGTCTGAAAATTTTGTTTCCAGTTCTTTAGCAATCGCATCGACCACCACAAAACCGGTGTTGTGGCGAGTGTTGTCGTATTTTTTTCCAACGTTCCCAAGACCAACTATGAGTATTGGCATATTAAGTTACATGTGATTTTTTGCGACCTTTGACGCTGATGCGTATTGGTGTGCCATCAAACGCATATTGCTGTCGTAGTAAATTTTCTAAAAAGCGTAAGTAAGATGAGTTAAGTGCCTGGACATGCGATTGTCGCAGGTGGAGTTCAAAGACTGGTGGATTCACTCTAACTTGGCGGAATTTAACAATGGTTGGATGCGAAACACCTTTGCCACGGCTTGGTTTGTGTTTCATGATAGCTTGGCTGAGGAATGAATTGGCTTCTTCATTATCCAACTGTGTAAATCTGTTAGCAACAACTTTGTTAATTAGATGAAAAATTTCTTGTGTGCGTTTTCCGGTCTTGGCACTGGTAAATAATATTGGTGCCCAATCAAGCATTGGCAAGTTAGCCCGAATATATTTTTCGTATTTATTAATAGTGACTGGATCTTTTTCTTCTACTAAATCCCATTTGTTGGCCACAATAATTACGCTTGCTCCTGATGATTCAAGTTCACCAGCCAGATGTTTGTCTTGCGCGTGAATTACTTGAGACACATCAAGCACAAGCAAGCAGACGTCAGATTGTTTCATTGCCCGGATTGATCTGTCTACTCCTTCTTTCTCAAGTTTTGAGCTAGCGTTCACGCGTGACATTCTTCTGATTCCCGCAGTGTCAACAAGTAAATAATTTCTATCATCAACTGTTATGCGGATATCATTTGGTTCGCGAGTTGTGTGTTCTTGGTCAGAAGCGATAAATCGACTTTCACCAACTGCGGAATTTAGCAAAGATGATTTTCCCACGTTAGGGCGACCAATTACGGAAACGCGAGTTTCAATCACGTCCATAATTGGAACTGCTGGATGATTAATTTCTGCAAGCTTATAAAAAATCATGTCCAAAAGGTCGCCGGTTCCTGTTCCTCGTTTGGCACTAACTGGAAATGGTTGTTGCAAGCTCCATCTGTGCCACGAGGGGTCATTAATTGATGCGCGTAATGTTTTGTTGTCAGCTTTGTTGCCAATGAGGATAATAGGTTTATCAAACTTGCGAAGTTCTTTTTCTAGATTGCGATCTTCATCTTGCAAACCAGTTTGCACATCAACTACAAAGATAATAATGTCGCTTTCCTGGATTGCTTTACGTGTTTGCTTGCCGACTAATATATCCAAGTCTGATTTTAATGATTGGTCTAGCCCACCGGTATCGACTAAACGAAAAACTTTTCCTCGCCAAATACAATCAGTTTCAAAAACGTCGCGCGTGGTGCCAGGGATTTCTGAAACTAAAGATTTTTGTTCTTCAGTGAGTTTATTATAAATTGTTGACTTGCCAACATTTGTTCTGCCGACTATCACGACTTTTGGTGTGTTCATATTCTTGAGGTTCTACTGTAAGACTAAGCTAGTGGCGTTTTGCCCTAAAATTACTAAAAAGTCAACTGTTTGATCTTCAGTGCTGGGATTTTCAACAGTTAATTCTCGGGGAACAACAGTGTCGGAAAATACCCATCCAGCAGAGGTCATGGCCACGTCGGCTTCTAGGAATTCTTTTAATATTTGTAATTCCTGAGTTTTTTTACCACCAGTCAAGTCGTAAATGATGGTCGTTTCGTAATCCTGTGAATCCGCATTGCTAATATTTGTGACAGAAAAATTTGTGCCAGAGAGCATTTGTGAAGTTTGAAAAGCCAGTCCAGTTACCCCTGTTCCGTTTTGGATTTCAATTTTTGTTAAAGGCATGGTCTCAGTGCCAGAGGCGGTATAAGAATTGTTTGACGCTGATGAGTCTGTTGTTGTTTGCGTAACAAGGTTTGCTGCCATTTCTTTGATTGGTTCCCAGTCATCACGCTTTGGCAAGAGCACAAATGCGCCGTTAATCATTGTTGAATAAAGTGGATTTCCGTCACCGTCTTCCAAAACAGTCGTGGTAATGTTTTTAGTATCAACGTCAGGAATGTATCTGGTCATTTTCATGAGTTCCCAAAATGACATGTTTGTTTCCACGTTATTTTGAAAAGTTTCAATCAAGTCGTTTAGTTTTGCAGGATTAAGCAGGGTGGACGCAGAGAGTAATTCATCTTTTACAGCCAAGATTATTTTTTGTTGACGTTCTGCGCGGGCAAAGTCTGATCCCTCGCCATTGTTTCCATGGCGTGATCTGGAAAACTGTAAAGCCGTTTGGCCGTCCATGTGTATGTAGCCTTGCGTAAATTCAATTGTTTGCACTAAGTCGTCTTCTGTTGGATAAAGATTATCTGTAAACGACCGATCAACATAAATATCAACTCCACCGATTGCGTCGATTAAATCAACAAAACCATTAAAGTCGACTTTTACAAAATAATGAATTTCTTGGTTTAGTAAATCGCCAACAACGTTTGACGTCCATTCTGGACCAGATCCTGAACTATCCATTTCCGCGTACGCATTTATGCTGTTTATTTTTTGATATCCATAGCCTGGAATCGGTACTGCCAGGTCGCGAGGTATGGAAAGCATGCCGATTTTATTTGTTGATGGTTTGAAGCTGGCAAAAATCATGGTGTCAGTTAACTCTGGCCCGTCGTGTCCTGACCCACCCACTCCTAAAAGTAAAAAGTTTATTCGGTCATCACCTTCGCCAGTTAATGTTTTTTCCGATGATCCTACTAACCCGCGTAGGGAAGAGAAAAGAGAAAATCCTCCGTAGTCAGAGACGCTGTCATTGTATTGTTTGGAAAGATTGTAAGAAAATAAAATTCCACAAATTGCCGTGACAACAAAAATAGCGCCAAAAATTTTAAAAAGTTTTTTCTTGCGTTTGATTTCCTTTGCTCCAGGTACAAGTTTATATTTTTGTTTCAAAAAATCAACGCTATCTTGATCGTTCATAAGCAGGCACATTCTAGCAGAAAACAGTAGTATTGAGAAGTTTGAGTTTTGTTTTGAAAATTAAATGACTGATTCCTTGCACAAGCATGAAAAATGTGTTATTATTACGTCGTTATTCGCTAATTTTAACTAAATCACATGTCTTTTTCAGAAAACAAAGAGTCTGCGATCATTAAAATATTTGGCGCTACGCTTGGCGGTGGCGTTATTTTTATTTTAGAGCTTTTGCAGATTGTGATTATTGCTGCGGCAATCATCATCCCAATTCGTTATTTTTTAATTCAGCCTTTTATAGTCAAGGGCGCTTCCATGGAGCCGAGCTTTGAAGAGAATGAATATTTGATAATTGATGAATTATCTTACAGGTTCCGCGACGTAGAGCGAGGAGAAATAATAGTTTTTGAACCACCAGCAAATGAGGATCAGTATTACATCAAAAGAGTAATTGGACTGCCGGGTGAGACAGTTGAATTACAAGATGGAAAAATAACAATCTATAACGATCAGTACCCCAATGGGTTCACACTTCAAGAGGATTACATTGACGAATATACATACGGGGAAAAATATGTTGTTTTAGGTGATACAGAATATTTTGTGATGGGCGATAACCGAGATGTTAGTCTAGACTCTAGAGCGTCGGGTGTCGGACCAATTCCAGAGGAAAATATTGTTGGGCGTGTGTGGCTACGAGGTCTTCCATTTACCAGAGCAGGATTTATTTTAACTCCCGAATATTCAATTCAAGAATAAAATATGGTTATTAAAAAAATAGAAGAGAAACAGGAGGTTTCAAGAAAATCGGTCAAGACTCCGCAGCTTTTGCGTGGTTTTCGTGATATTTTGCCAAGTGAACAAGCATATTGGGATAAGGTTGAGGAAGTGGCGGGACGTATGGCAAATGATTATAGCTTTGGCAGAATTCGTTTACCCTTATTAGAACAAACATCGTTGTTTGAGCGTTCAATTGGAAAGGCGACTGATGTGGTGGAGAAGGAGATGTACACTTTTATTGATCCAAGCGGAACACGTGTGACTATGCGACCCGAAGCTACAGCCTCGGTGGTAAGGTCTTATGTTGAGCATGGCATGGTGAATAAATCTCAGCCAGTGAAGATGTGGTATTTTGAACAGATGTTCCGCCACGATCGTCCACAGGCCGGTCGTTATCGTCAGTTTTGGCAGTTTGGCTTGGAAGCGATTGGATCATCAGACTCAATTTTGGATGCGCAAGTTATTATCATGTGCCACAGAATGCTCAAAGAGTTGGGAATAAGTGTTAAGTTTTTGCTTAACTCAATCGGAACAGAAGCATCAAGACGTGAATATGTCATGGAACTTGTAAGTTATTTTAAGCAGTTCCGTAAGCAACTTTCGGAGGTTGATAAAAAACGTTTAACTAAAAACCCCTTGCGTCTTCTGGACTCTAAAGAAGAAGGAATGGAAGAGCTTCGTGTGAACGCGCCTCAAATTTTGGATTGGCTTGACGAAGATTCAAAGCAACATTTCATGAAAGTGATTGAGTATTTAGACGAAGCTGAAGTGCCATACGAGCTTAGCCCACACCTTGTTCGCGGTTTGGACTATTACACAAAAACCGTGTTTGAAGTTGTGGAGGCTGGTGATGAGGGAGAAAAAGCGCAAAATGCGCTTGGTGGCGGAGGAAGATACGATACGCTTGTTGAATTGTTGGGAGGAAGAGAAGACACGCCGGCCATTGGAGTTGCCTTGGGTATTGAGCGCATTATTTTAGCCATGAAAAACCAGGGAGTTGAACTTCCAAAAGAGCGTTTGATCGATGTGTTCTTTTGCCAACTCGGTGACGCAGCCAGGCGCAAAGGATTAGTAGTCTTTGAGAAATTCCGAGAAGCTAGGGTGTCAGTTGCCGAAGCATTTGGTAAAGGATCGCTTAAAGGACAGCTTGAATTGGCAGACAAGCAAAAAGCAAAAATCGCGCTCATTCTTGGGCAAAAAGAAGTCCTTGACGGAACAATTATCATTCGTGATATGGAATCAGGTGCGCAAGAGATTGTAAATATCGACAAAGTAGTAGCAATTGTAAAAAGACAGTTAGAGATGATGGGGTAGTCGGAAGTAGAAAGTTGAAAGAAGAAGAAGAAGAAAGTTCAAAAACCCCGCCGACCGGCGGGGTTTTTGAATTCACCCACTTTGGGCCGATCGGCCCAAAGTGGGTGAATTTTGGGATGAGGCAGGCTTGACAGAATAAGCCAAAACACCTATAGTTTCAGGCTTTTGTCACTTTTGACAAGGCGTCACCACAAGAAAGAAGGGAGAGAGCGATGTGCAAACCGCACCCCGAGATCAAGACTCTGCAGGACCTGGTCCTGCGCCCGAGCGTCATGCTCGCGGACGTGCCTCCTGGCACGGACCATGAGTGGATGGTGTTCATCGACGGAAAGCGGGTTCGCTTCCCGTTCTCCCGGGTTGACCTCGTGCTCGTGAAGGGCGAGGGCGAGGGGGGGGATCTACCGCCATGTACAGCTCGGGTTGATGGGTAGCGAAGGCAACAAGTATGAAGCCATCGCCTACTACGAGGCCGGTGGCGGTGGCACCGCGGTTCTGCCCTTCACCTTCATCTGCGGTCGACTCTACGTCGGTGTGGTGCTCCAGCACCGGCAGCTCATGGGCGAGGAGCCCGTGTATACCTCAGCCGGTGGCTACCAGGCGCTGACCGATAAAAGCGCCCAGCAAACCGGTGAGCGTGAATTGCGCGAGGAAGTGACCAACTGTGTTCGGGTCATCAAGCGTGCGTTCATGTTGCCGGGCGCGCCAGTGAATCCGAATCGCGCTGTGTTCATCACAGCTGGTGATGGGGAAGGCGTGAAGTACTTCGCTGTTGAGGTACTTTCGTCATACCTCGCGCCAGATAGCAACGGGTATTACCACTTCGTGCGCGGAGTGGAGAGGGTCAATCCAGGAGTCGAGAAGGCGCTCCGCACCGTGTTCATTCCGGTGCGCGAGGCAGCATTGTGCAAGTGCGGGCTCGTACGCGCTGGGCTCACGGCCCTGCTCGTGGAGCTCGATTTCATCTAGGCGGCCCTTGTCCCCATCATGACCTGCGGGTTGTGGTGGGGATTCGCGTTTTTAAAAACTCCATATTTGGCGTTTTTCTTACCACCCCCTAACACCTCCTTTGAAAGGAGGGGGTCTGTGAATTGTGGCCAGGGTATGGGGCGGATCCCCCTAACAGATGTCTATTTTTGACAAAAACCGCATATTTGATTACACTTCGGCCATAATTATTATCAACAATGGAAGGAAGGTGATTTATATGTCAGACATTCTAATAAGACGTAAAAAAGGAGAAAGTTTTGAGGCGATGTACCGCCGTTTTTCAAGACGTTTTCAGCAAAGTGGTAAAAAGCTTACGCTTATGGATCGCCGTTTCTTTAAAAAGAAAAAGACAAAGAATAAGCGTCAAGAAAGCGCATTGCGTGGACTTACCATCGGAGAAAAGCGTGATTGGCTTATCCGAACTGGAAAACTAGTAGAAGACGAAAAGTTTACGAAACGATAAATAAAAAGACCCGAAAGGGTCTTTTTTGCTTGCTTGATTTTATTCAAACGAATACACTATTTGCATAAACCTAAAAAAATATTTTATGAGTTTACACGAAAAAATTACAGCAGACATGAAAACAGCAATGAAGGGTAAGCAAGTTGAAACGCTTAGCGTTTTACGTATGCTTTTGGCATCACTCAAGAATAAGGCTATTGACCTTCGTCGGGAACTTGAGGACGCCGAAGTTACGTCTGTGATACGTTCGGACATCAAAAAGATCGAAGACGCACTAGAAAGTTTTGTGGCAGGTGAGCGTGAAGATTTAGCAGACAAGGCACGCAATGAGCTTAAGGTTTTAAAAAGCTATTTGCCTCCTGAAATGTCAGATGAAGATCTTGAACTTGCGATCAAAAAAGTAATTGATGAGTTGGAAGAAGGTGACGCATTGGACATTGGCAAGGCAATGGGTAAAGCAATGCAGGTTCTAAAAGGTCAAGCCGACGGTGCGCGCGTAAAAGCAATGCTTGCGAGAATGATATTGAAAAAATAATTCTGTTATAAAAGCGACTGTTTAATATGGTCGCTTTTGTTATCCACACTATTAGCAATTATTTTAAGGCAGAAACTGGTATAATTATTGCGAACTAAAATATTTATGAACAATCTTTTGAAATACTCGCTATTAACCCTCGCTGTGGGAGTTTTTGGGTTTACACTTTTTGTTGGGAGTGTAAACGCCGAAGCTGTAAGTGTTTCGTGTTCTGGCACATCAGGAGCACCAACGGCAGTTACAGAAGCTGATCTTGCTGGAGATGATGTAACCTTCACTGACGGAGGTGATGGTTGGTGTGTATTGGACAATTCAATTTCAGCCGCCTCGGTTGTTATAAATACTGGGGTGACGATTACCCATACAATGGCTGATGTTGATGGAGTGACTATTACTACGACAGGAAATTTTGAGATTCAGGCGGGGGCTTATATAAATGCGGATTCAAAGGGTTGTCAGGATTCATTGTCTGATAGTCATGGTTGGGGACCCGACGCTTCCAATATCTGTACCTATCTGGATAGTGGAGGACAAGGGGCAGGGAGAGGGCATTCCGGTATGGCTGTTGGTGCTACAGGGGCCGGCTACGGTGGAGGTGGAGCGGTTGGTACTACATCTCTTAGTGCCGGATCGGCATACGGTAATAATATTGCCCCTGACAAATTTGGGGCTAGCGGAGGTACTGCTTGGGATGTTCGGGGTGGTACGGGTGGCGGATTGATTCGTTTGGATGTTTCTGGTATTTTTACAAATAATGGCAGTGTCTCTGTAAATGGAGGAAATGGACTTGTAGGATCTTTCAACGCTGCTTCAGGTGGTGGCTCGGGGGGATCTATTTATATAACGACCAGTAGCATTTTAGGTTCCGGTTCCTTAAGTGCCAATGGAGGCAATGGTTATGATGGCAGCTCCACTCATAACGGAGGAGGTGGCGGAGGAGGACGAATAGCAATTCTTTATACGAGTTCAACCTTTTCTTTCTCATCATCCAGTGTACGCGCAACAGGTGGAGATACCCCCGATTCTTCTGTGGATGGCAGTAATGGAACTGCGTATGTGGAAGACACAGACGATACAGCAGTAAGTATTTATAGTGGTTTTGATTATTCAACGGATTATGTAAAAAACAGCTGGACAGTTGATTCAGGTGCGTCAGGACAGCGTTGTGAAGTTTCGTCTGACACTTCACCTTCTGTTACGGCTACAAACATTACTCTTGGAGGAACACTTGCGTGTGCCGATGCCACACTTGTTTCCTTAAATTTTTCTGCTTCAACAAGTTTTTCGGTTTTGGATAGTACATCTTTTTCTGTCACAACAACTGGTTCAACGGTAGATTTCAATATCCCTGCAGGGAATGATCAGATATGGACAAATGTTGTATTCACTGGCGCCGCTCAAGGATATTTCACAATCAATGATGCTGTAAGTATTGATTTAAATAACACAACAATTACAGCCAATGCCCAATGGACGAGTTTAACCGGATTGGATTTGGATGGTACTTCTACGATTAATGCCAACTCAAAGGGTTGTCAGGCACTTAATGACGCTTTTGATGCTGACGGTTATGGGCCAAATGCGTCAAATGTTTGCGGATATCAAACAGTTGGTTCTGGTTGGGGAGATGGAGCTGCCGATAATTTTGGTGTTCAAGGTGGTGGACATGGCGGGTCTGGTGGTGTTGGGAGTACCGCAGGATTTAATACAGGTGGCGCAACCTATGGAACTTCTACCGCACCAGTACTTTTTGGATCTTCCGGTGGTTCAGCATCAGCTAATTCTTTCGGCGGAGCAGGAGGCGGGTATATACGCTTAATTGTGAACGGAGGTTTTGTACTAGGCGGAAGTGTTTCCGCAAATGGAGGAACTCCAACATCAACAGAAGATTTTCGAGCAGGTGGTGGAGGGTCAGGCGGCTCGGTTTATATAACTATCAACGGAGCGTTAAGCGGTGCAGGTTCCGTTTCTTCAGTCGGTGGCAGTGGAGTTGACAAATCCAGTGCAGATGGAGGTGGTGGTGGAGGTGGTAGAGTAGCAATTTATTATGGATCGGATCCAAATTCCTTGATTGCAGGATTATCAGCTGGTGTAACTACTGCTGGTGGATCAGGCCCCGGCACTGCCGTAGACGGAACAGCCGGCTCTCTTTACACACTTCAATCCGTCTACCTTTCATCAATAGTTATTACTGACACATCCGGTTATACCAACGATTCCACTCCAGTAATTACAATCACACAGAGCGGTGCGACTCCAACTCATGTTGCATTCTCCTGCGATAACTCAAACTGGAGTTCATGGCTGACCTATCCTGACGACGAAGTCGTCAATGATGGCGATGGCCCGGCTTTTGACATCACTGCTGACGCAACTGGGTGCTCTGCCACAAATGAATTAAAAACCATATACGCCAAAATCAAAGATGGTTCTTCAGAGTCTTCGGTAGTATCAGATACAACCACTTATGACACCGCGTCCCCAGGGGTAATGAACGTTAGTGCCACCAACCCAAACGGCACTTATACCACAGACGATGTTCTAACCATCACAGTTCAATTTGACGAATCAACCATGGTGGTGACAGGCACTCCGCAGATTGAACTTGATATGAACGGAACAGACAGGCAGGCAAACTATGTTTCCACAGCTGCGGACACGCTTTCTTTTACATACACCATTGTCAACGGAGACAATAAGACAGACCTAGACTACACCGGAACAGATGCTTTGTCCCTCAGTGGAGGCACGATTTCGGATTTGGCTGGGAATACTGCAAATCTTACGCTTCCGTCTCCGGGAGCCGGAGGATCACTTGCGAGCAATACGAACATTAACGTTTCCACAAACCAAGCCCCAACCGTGGCCTCTATAACTGCTGTCCAACAGTCCAACGGCTCTGTCCTTATTACCTTTATCATGGACGACGCTGACGACGATGACACTCTCCAAGCCCTTGTTCAATACAATGTTGGCGGAGGTCTTACCAAGGCCACACTCAGCGAAGTTGATGTTGATACTTTTACTGACAATGGTGGAGATCCTCAGGTAGAAAACGATGATGCTTACCAGGTTGGTAATGCTTCTGGATACATCTTATCTTCTTCTGGCGCCAACACAGTCTCAACCATCTGGAACGCGCCAACTGACGCGACTGGTCTGGATATTAGTACCGCTGTTATTACAGTTACTCCGTATGACGGAACTGAGGCAGGTACACCAAGCTCAAGCTCTGCCTTTGACTTAGACACTCTAGCTCCAACTGTTGTTTCTGCTTCTTATAAGGATATAAACGGAAATGGCACAGTAGACAGGGTTGATCTTGTCTTTAACGAAAACATCGTTGTCACTAGCTATAACACTTCTGACTGGTCATTCCCAGAGGTGGGAAGTATAACTTTGGATGACTCTAGTGCTTCTTATCTTGCCGACACAGTCCTGGTTACAGTCACGGCCGATGCTAACGAAACTGGCGGAGTCACACCACCAACAGTTCTATATACAAACAATGCTGGTCGATTAACTGACGAATTTGGCAATTCAGCCTCAACCTTTGGCGCTCCGCAAACAGTCACAGACTTATCTGCTCCCCAGATTAAATCATTTGACTACAAAGACAGCGTCCTGGTTGACGGTAAAATCGACACCATCACAGTTAACTTCACAGAAGCTGTCACAGATGCCTCTTACCTGTCAGCTAACGATCTACTTTTTGATAATGTTGGAGAATTAACAGGCTCTGCTTTTGGAGCAAATTCTTCTAACCTTATTTCCGGCTCGGTTGAGAGCATTGATATTCCTCTGGGCACTGCCTCAACCCAAGTGGATACTCACGACTCTTCAGGAATTCTGGCTATTAGTTCACAAAATAGTTTTTCTATCACAGATGGCACAACAGCCAACTCGTCACTCAAATCTCAATCTCAAGCCACGTTTGTAGATGAGTCAGCTACGTTCCTTACTCAAATTGGCTACCAAGATACAAACTCAGACGGACAGATTGACTCGGCTGTTGCCGTATTCTCAGAGCCTACAACAATCTCATATACAGACACAGACTGGGTGGTTACTGCTAACGGGCTTACTGGTATGGATCTTTCCGATATCTCTTCTGGCAACGGAACAAGTAGTATTACCTTTACTGCCACAGCGAGTGCCAACAAGACTGGCGCCACTAGTGCTCCAAGCCTTACATTCACCCCAACCACAGGTTCCATTCAAGACGCATATAGTAATGCAACCGCAACGTTCACTCAGGCCTTTGTTGACCAAGCCAAGCCTGTAATTCTATCTACTTCACCAACCGACTCTTCGGTTGCTATTCCAAGAACAAACTCTATTGCCTTTACATTCTCAGAACCTATGGCTTCCACTTCCTGGGTTGAAGGCACAACTGGCTTTGATTCCACACCAAACGCTTCTGGTTGGTCAGGAGCATGGAGTGGAACAGGCAATACCACCTACACTCTTTCTCACGCACCGCTTTTGTGTGTTACTTCTTACACTATAACCACTGTAGAAGGGGATATTACGCCAACAGGAGGTGAAGATGGATACACAACACTAAGTGAAACAGGCGGAGGGTCCACCTTTGACGGATCTTTGGTGTTTACCACTGCCTCTTGTTCATCTGCCTCACAGACTGGCTCTTCAGGCACTGCCAGCTCCTCAACCTTTACTAATCCCGTCACAGACGATCTAAGTACCCCAGAAACTACCACAACCAATGCTTGCACTGGCATAACCTCAGGCTCAAGAGTCAGCCTAGCCTGGTCTGTGACCTCTGGCGTTGGTTTCGTTAACCTTTATTACTCCACCAATAATGGCTCAAGCTACACGAGTATTGTTAAAGCCACACAAAACACTGGCGCTTACTCTTGGACTGTTCCGTCAGGACTCACAGACAACTCAAGTATTCAATTTAAGATTGAAGGCACGGACTTGGTTAATATAACTAGCACCTACGTCACCGCACCGATGAATGTGTGTGGGGAAAATGAAGAAGTTGAAGATGTCACAAACGAAGACGTTGGAGAGAGTGGCGACAACGCAGATGAGTCAAATTCACAACAAGATCAAGCCCCAGACACGGTTGTCCCTATTGGCATGGCTTTGGAAGGTGTGTTTGGTGACAAATGGCAAAGAGATGCAGCCAAAAGAGGAATAGATGCAACAGGATTTCCAACCGGAGAAGTTGCTATTGGATCTTTAGTAAAACTTGCCGACGATGGTAATCCTAATACTCAAACAGATTCGGCCGTCTATTACATTGGTTCTGACCACAGACGCCATCCATTTCCTAATGAAGCAGTTTACAAAACATGGTTTACAGGTTTCTATGGCATAAAGATTTTGGACGCAGAAATGATGTCTTCTATTCCTATGGGACCAATGGCAACATATCGTCCAGGCTCAACACTCGTAAAGTTCCCATCTGTTAATAAGGTTTACGTAGTTGACGCTGAAGGATCTCTAAGATGGATAACCTCAGAACAACTTGCCCAAGCACTTTATGGAGACGAGTGGAACAAGTTTGTCATCGACGTCTCCGAAGCCTTTTACTCTAGCTACACATTTGGAAACACCCTCACATCACTAGGCGACATGACCTGGGACAGTGTAATGGCAGTGTACGGGAGGTAGGGGGTAGAACATAGCAAAATAAACCACCCATCCTAAACGAAGTTAGAGGCGGGTGGTTTTTGATTTTTCTGTCCACACGTTCTCTGCAAAAGTTCGCTTAAATACGTTATAATAATATAGAACTAAACCCATGCATGTGTTAATACAAAAAACGCTTTTCAGAAGAGCGACGCTATTGCTTATAAGTACCGCGTGTTTTGCGCTGGTCTTTTTTATTTTTAATGCTGGTCCTGTTTTTGCTCAGGCCGCGGAAGGCCTTGATCAGGTTGGTACAGCGTCAGGTCTTATGCAAACTGACTTGCCAACACTAATCGGGAATATCATAAAAGTCTTTTTAAGCATTTTGGGAATCATCTTCCTTGTTCTTACGCTCTACGCCGGTTACCTTTGGATGACAGCCGGTGGGGACGATGAACAGGTTAAAAAGGCAAAAGATGTTCTTATCAATGCAACGATCGGACTTATTATTACGCTCAGCGCTTACGCTATAACATCATTTATCATCAGCAGACTTACAGATGCAACGTCAGGAACGGGCGGGTCGTCTTCATCAAGTTGGCTTTCTGTTGAAAGTTTATCGGGGTCGCTTGGCGCTGGCGGAATCCAAGATCATTATCCAGCGCGTAATGCAGTAGATGTTGCTCGCAATACAAAAATCTTTATTACGTTTAAAGAGGCGATGGATATAGAATCATTTATTTCTGGATATGACACAGCTGGAACTCCGGAAGACGTAACTGATGACATTGCTGCCACAACGCTAAATGACAGCAATATTTTAATTTATGCTTCGTCTGGTGGAGAGTCAACTGCACTTTCGAGCATAGATGTTTCTGTTAGTTTTACAGATGACTTAAAAACATTTGTTTTCGATCCACCACTTCTTGGTTCATCAACCGAAGATGTGTCATATACAGTTTTTGTTGACGATGCAATTAGAAATGCCAACGGCGGATCTGTAATAAACAACGGTGGATATGAGTGGTCGTTCCAAGTGGGAACAGAGATTGATTTAACGCCACCAACCGTGCGCAGTGTTGTGCCAACAGCGTCAGGAACATATGCGCGTAACATCATGGTAGAAGTTACGTTTAGTGAAGCGATGGATCCAACCACTGTTTCTGGAATTCGCGAAGCAACGTCAGGATTTGATAATCTGCAAGTTGCTGGCGCCGACAGCGTACCTGTGGCTGGATCGTATGTTATTAGTAATGAATACAAAACAGTCACTTTCACGTCAGATGATCCTTGTGGAACGAATTCTTGCGGGGAAACAATTTATTGTTTGCCGGGCGCTCAGGCAATTTCTGCTTTGATTAATTCTGCAACACTTGGCACCGAACCGCCTCAGGCTGTAACCCCATACGATGGTGCTGTTGACGTTGTGGGCAATTCGCTTGATGGAAATGGGGATGGTGATGGTGGCGATGATTATTCCTGGACGTTTAATACTACCAACGAGGTTTATTTGAGTGCTCCAGAAATTACCATTATTTCACCGAATATTTTGGAAGAAAATGTGGCGTTGGATCAGGATGTGCTGGTCACGTTTGATAGCATCATGATGAGCTCAAGTTTGACTAACTCCAATATTACAATCACTCCAAGTCCTACCCATGAAATTTGGTATTCAGTTTCTGTAAATTCGTTAGACTCAACTGGCGGAGACGTTTCAACAACCGGAGCAACTGCTGTTGCCTCGCAAGCAGAAGTTAGCCACGGCGTATTTTTAGCAAGCACATCAGGAGAAGATGGAATCACGTTTTTGTATGCCACTAATGTTCTTAGTGGAGTTAAAAATCAGTATCAAAATTGTTTTGTTCCAGGCGAGGGTCCAACAGCGACAGGTTCGTCGTGCATGACCTCAAGCGAATATCCTTTCTGCTGTAACGGAGTTCCTTCAGCTACAATCTGTTCACTTTTCTAGATTTTTATGAATGTACTTCAAAGACTCACCTTACTCTTTAGCGGACTAGCCATAGTGTTTACACTTTCGGTTGGAATCCTAGTGCCAGTACAACAAGTGTATGCGCAAAGCGATACACTAGAAGACGTTGGTGCGCAAAGCGGTCTTGGAGACGAAGATTTGCGAATCGTTATTGCTCGACTAATCCGAACATTTTTAACAGTTCTGGGAATAATAGCGGTTGTTATAGTTTTATATGGTGGATTTGTTTGGATGACAGCCGGAGGTGATCCTGACAAGGTTAAGAAGGCCAAAGATATTTTGATTAACGGCGGAATCGGACTAGGAATTTTTTTACTTTCCTGGGCAATAACATCGTTTGTTCTCTCAGCCCTACTTGGGGCAACAGGAACAGGTGACGGCACAGGCACGTCAAGCGGTGGATATAGTAGCACGTCAGGGCTTGGTGGAGGATCAGCATCAACATTTGCAGTTTCCACATTTTCACCAGAAGGCGAGGTATCAATTCGGAACATTGTTCCTAGGATTACTTTTAGCAGGCAACTAGACGAAGCAAGCGTTGTTGATAATATAATTTTTACAAAAACCGAAACTGGAGAAGTTGTTGATGGAACGCTGGTTGTTTCTGGAAACAAGGCATCTTTTACTCCTTCTGCTTTTTGTCCAGAGCCAAGTTCCACCAGACATTGTTTTGATGCTGACACGCAGTATACAGTCACAGTTGGTACTGACATTCAAAGTTCGGCTGGAGTTTCGCTTGATTGTTCAATAAAAAGCTGTTCGTCTTCTTTTACAACTGGAAGTTTAATCGATACAGAAGATCCGGTGGCTAGCATCAGCTATCCAGACAATGGTGATAGTATTTCAGTTGATAGTTTTACGCTTGTCCAAGTAGAAGCGACTGACGACAGCGAGGTCTCTACTGCAGATTTTTATGGAAATGAAGCTTGGTTTGATTCTGTTGGCGCTAGTGGAGACGACCTTTCTGACGTCACCATTGAAAGCATTTGGTACACAGATGGTTTAGAAGAGGGAACTCGATATAATATAGAAGTAACAGTATCTGACATTGCTGGCAATGAAGATTCGGATACTGTCCGCATTGTTTCATTGCCAGCCCATTGTTTTGACGATGAATTAAGTGGTGATGAAGAAGATGTTGATTGCGGTGGTAGTTGCGGGGCGTGTGATGGATCAACCTGCACAGATGCTAGTGAATGTTCTGACGCAATATGTGAAAGTGGAATCTGTGTTTCTTATCCAGAGATTCAAGGCGTTTCACCAGCAAGCGGAGCAGTTGGCACTTTTGTAACAATTTCCGGAACCGGATTTAGCACTTCTGGAACAGTTTATTTTTCCAATGGCGCTGGCGGATTTGTGTCAGCCAGCCAGCCATCTTGTGCCAGTGGTTGGGGTTCAAGCGAAGTTATAGTGGAGGTTCCAGTTGGCGCATCAGACGGACCGATTAAAATTGATACCAGAACTGGGTATTCTGACCAAACCGATGACGATAACGGACCATTAATTGATGATTTTGATGTCAACGATGTTGAGCATCCAAATCTTTGTTCAATTTATCCACGTACTGCCGAGGTTGGTGACAGCGTTACAGTATCGGGTACAAATTTTGGTTCAACTCAAGGATTGTCGTTAGTTTATTTTGATACTACTCAAGCTGGAAGTTACACGTCATGGTCGGACACATCGTCCGCCCTTACTGTGCCATCACTAACTGCTGGTGATTTTGTTGACGTTTCAATCTCGGTTGGAGGAGTCAGTTCAAACACGGTCAGTTTTGGCGTTGACTTTAGTGATCAAGAATTACCAACAATTTATTCTGTGAGTCCAGCAAGTGGAGGAGTCGGTCAGTATGTCACAATTTCTGGAACGCATTTTGGCTCACGGCTTGGTAGCGTTTGGTTTTCAAATCCAGTGTCTGGTTATACAGCTCAAGGTAGTATCGCTTTTCCGTCAGAGTGTGACAACGATATCTGGAACGATAATCAAATTACGATAATAGTCCCGTCGGCATACACAAACGAAGAAGCGATCGATGAGATTGCTCACAATCTTTACATTACAACTCAAGCTGGCGTGGATTCAGAAGCAATAACGTTTACTGTGACCTCAGCCGATCCAACTCCGGGAATTTGTGCTATTGACCCGGCGGTTGGTCCAGTAGGAACTGGTATAACGGTTTATGGTGATAATTTTGGAACCAGTGTTGGCTCGCTTGAATTTTATAATGGAGTTTTGGCAATTATAGAGAGCGGAGATTGGAGCAATGGATCGATTATTTCCTCAGTTCCAACAGAAGCACAAACAGGAGTAGTAACCGTAACGTCATTGTCGGGTGTAGAAAGTAATCCGTTTAATTTTGAAGTCGGCGCAGGCAGTGCGGTGACAGCCACATCTTTAACTGGTGGATATGCTTGGTATTTTTCAACTGGAACAATCCCAGTGGTGCCAGAGCTTTTGATTGCTTGTTCTGATACTTTAGTAAGCGCTGTGCCAAATAGTCGTTTTACAAGAGAGGCGTGTACAAATTCGGTCTTAATGGGAAAGTTTAATACTTTAATAGACGAGTCAACACTTAATAGCTCAAACATCCGAATTTACGAATGTGATGGTACAGAATGTGAAGAAGATTCAAGCCTACAAGTTCCGTTTGGATCAATCGCTATTAGTTCAAGTACAACGCAAACATCATTTATTTGGAATGCTGATCCAACTTACAATAGCGGATCTTGGAAAACGAGCATGTCATACTACGTTGTTGTGTCTGATGGCATCGAGTCTACTGGCGGAATTTCGCTTAGCAGAGACGTTAGTTGGACGTTTAGAACAAGCTCAAGTTCTGTTGATTGTGACGTTGAAGAGGTTTTGGTAAGTCCAGTTACAGATACACTGGAGGAGTTGGGTGGTACTTCAGAATTTAACGCTTTACCACTTACTGCTTGTCAGGTTTTGGATCCAACAGATTATGCCTGGGATTGGGATACAGATATTTCCTCATCAATTAGTGTGGGGTCGTGTCCAGAATTATCATCAAGTTATTGTGCACAAACAACAGCACTTTTTGAAGGAACAACGATTTTGTCTGCCGAAGAACTTGCTAGTGGAACAGATGGCAGTGCCACAGTGGTTGTTAATTTTACCGATCCATACGTATCTAGCTACACACCAAGTTGCGACAGCGCATGCGTTAATGGCGAGATTAGTATTACCTTTAATACTGTCATGGACGATTCTATAGAAAGCCCTGGTTATGTGATGCTTTATTCATGCGTGAACGAATTGTGTGCCACTTTAACGCAAATCGATGCGGTAGCAAATTGTAGTGATGTGGAAGGTTGTGGGGAAGTGGAACTGCAAATAACTGACCCAGATTATAGTGGAGTGTTAGATTCGAATTCATTTTATCGGGTAATTGTTTCAGGGTCAGCAACCTCGGCCAGTGGAGTCGCGCTCACGCGTACAAATTATGGCAGTGATTTTTCTTGGACGTTTAGCACAAAAGATGACGATACGCTTTGCTCAGTAGATAGGATTACACTTTCGCCAGAAGATGTTGTTTTGGAAAGTATTGGAGACTCGCAGTATTACGAAGTTTTAGCATTTGGTAGTCCTGACAGTTGTTCGGTGTCAGGTCAAGAATTAAGTGCTTATGGATATGATTGGAGTTGGACAGATCCAATTATCAGCGACGCTGGGATTGCAGAGTGGATTACTATTGCTGGTAGTTTGTTAGACGTTGGCCGATCATCAATTCCGGAAGGTTGCACTGCGTCTTGTTTAGCTCAAGGATCTGGCTCTTACTATTCAGTCTGTGGTGATTGGATTAGGGGAACGGGAGAGGATTGTGAAGATGGAAATGTTATTGGTGGCGACGGCTGTTCGGCAAATTGTTTAAATGAAGGGACGTCTACATGTCCGCTAATTTGTTCAGCTACCAGTATTTCCTGCACGCAGACTAGTGACTGTCAAGATGTATGCGTCATCACTGATACAGTTTTGTTAACTGGAACCTGCTCGATTTCCAGCGCTGTTTGTTCTGCTGAAATCGCTTGTCCTTACTCAACAAGTACATGTGGGCGTACTGGAGTTGGATGTTGCGGAAACGGAACAACGGATTTGCATGAGGAGTGTGATGACGGTGGAATTATTAGTGGTGACGGTTGTTCATCGATGTGTTTAAACGAGGGTTCGCGCATGGTTGGGGCTACTTGTGGAAATGGTGATATTGCTCATGAATATGGAACTGGAGGAGAAGAGTGCGATGACGGAAATACCTCGTCTGGTGACGGCTGTTCGTCAATTTGTCTAAATGAAGGTTCAACATCAATCACACAAGTCTCTGCCGAATGTGGAGATGGAATCATTTATCCCCCATTTGAAACTTGTGATGATGGCGGAGTTGCAAACGGAGATGGTTGTTCGTCGTCTTGTTTGCGTGAAGGAAAAAATTCTACCTATTCTGCTTTTGGTAGTACGGGACGCTGTGGAGACAGTGCTGTTGATCAAAATTCTTTGACTGGAGCTGGTGAAGATTGTGACGGTGGCGAGGGTTGTTCCACGAGCTGTCTTTGGGCAGGCTCATCATTGTCATATTCGGAAGTTTCAGTTTGTGGCGATGGCATTGCTGGCGTCGGAGAGTATGATGCTTGCGAGGATAGCACTTATGGCGCAGGATCAGATAGTAAGATCGATCCAGTGCAAATGGCTCAAATAATCGATGAAGCTGGCGAGCATGTTGATACTGACACGCAATTAGCAACCACGACCGTTGCGGTATCCTTGGACTCACTTGACGCCTCGACCTCACTTTCACTTTCATGCGTTGCGGAAATTGATGCTGATTGTAATACAGGTTACGGTCCAGCCGACAATAAGTGTTGTATGCCAAGACCGCAGGTTGATTTGTTCCCAAATGGAAGCGAGGCTTGCCGAAACGCTGAGTTGTACGGGCTTTTCACTACAAAAATGGCTGTATCGAGCTTTACAGATAATTTATATATAGAACTAAACCTTGGCACTGGCGAAGACTGCCCGTCGGGTCACACAGTGCTAAGCACTGTCTCGGCTGGCGCAACATTATGGCAACGCGTAATGCATTTCTTTACGGCCTTTGTTGGGCTTGATGCCACAGCTCAAAGTATGGGTGATTGCATTGTACCGATTACCAGCGTTACTCAAGCACAAACGTCAGACGGACTTTATAAAGTTACTTTCCATTACAATACTTTGCTCGAAGCTGACGCTAGCTACACAATTCATGTGATCGGAGACACGCTGGGCGATACAGACCGTGACGGCGCTTTGTCATATTACGGAGTTGCCATGAACGGAGGTGAAGATCAGTCTTTTACTACTCAAGACGGAATTTGTGGTCTTGACGCAGTCTTGATTGATGATGCAGATCAGACAAGCCCAAACACGTTTACCATGACTGGCGAACAGCATACATTCACTGCCACTGCCTATTCATACGACACTGGAACGGCTCAATCGATCGAGCCGATTGCTGGAGTTTATGACTGGGGTTGGACAACTTGGGCCTTGGATAACGCTGACATTTTGGATTGGGTTAGTGAACAGTCAGGCGACGTTGAGCAGGCGAGTGTGGTTTATGAAGCTAGCGGAATAAGCGGAGAGGCAAATATTGTCACCTCGGCTATTATTACCTCGGACATAACAGGTGAGTCTTTCACCTGTAGCGATTCGCCTTCAATCCTTTGTTCTTCTGACGACTCTTGTCCTGATGACGAAACTTGTGAGGCAGATAGCGTGTCAGGCCTTGCCGAATTAACTGCTTTTGTTTGTGAAAATCCATGGCCTTCAATTGAGTATTTCCCATTTGAAGATAATGCTGACGGCTATTATCCAGGCGTTGGCTCGTCGGCTACGCTTGGAAGCGGTTGGATGAATTTTTCCATGTACTACTGTCGTGACGCTGGTGATGAAGACAGTACGTCAGATGATTACCCAGAGCTTCAGGTTTTATCAGCCAGTCAAAGCGGTACAGATGAGATCTTAAAGGAATATTTCTTAAATGTTTATTCAGACGATGGTCTGACTGGTGATGTTATTGGAGTTAGGGTGATTAGTAATGCATCTTATTTAAGTCCTTTGGCCTGGTACTACGCTAGTGGATTTGCTGGTAGTCCGTCAGAAACAACGGTAGATGGATTTAATGCAGTTGTGGATGGACGCACTACATATGTTTCAGTGCCAAACTATTCATCAGGAACACTTTATTCAAACATGATTGTTATTTCGTATAATCTTGGAGCTAGTGATGAGACGGTTGATATCTATGATCAGTTAGTTGAAAATATTTCGTTCGTTACCAACGTTGGCGATCTTTCTCTTTGCCATGATTCAATCGCAGGATCAGATTCTGGTTTGTGTGTTTCTGATCTTGATTGTTCAACAGGCTCGACTTGTGGCTCTAGTAAGAAAAAATTGGTGCGAGATATAGATAGGCTAAATGACATTACAGATTTGGCAAGCTCTATTGCCAGCACAACTCCGCAATTAGTTTCTGGAACTTATGTTCGTTCATTGGATGCCAGCGCCTGGACTTCGTGGGATGATGTTTTGGCAGATGAAATAGGCGACTCAATAGAGCCAGATCCATTAAACGCGTATAACGGATGTGGAGCCGGAGCTTATAGTTCGTACGACTCAGAAACGTGTGTCAATCAAACAACTGGAGCATATGTTTGTCCAGTTGGCTCTTACACTTATCATTACCGAGCACTTGGCAGTGATGGTTATATGCTTGGCGCAGAACTAGAATTCCAAAGCGGAACATGGGCAACTGATATTGATTTGGACACAACTGATAATCGACAGATAAATATTGGTGCTCTGGGAAGCGGAGACGGATTTGCAAACGGTCCAGCATTTTGCAATGGCACAACTGTTTGGGGAGTATCAAGTACTTGCGGAGACGGAATTGTAGGAAGTGGTGAGACCTGTGAGATAGGAGATACTTCGGTGGGCGCATCTTGCACAACTAGCACTAGCCTTAGTGGATTTTATGTCACAGAATGTAATTCAACCTGCACCGGTTACACAACTCCAACCGATGCACTCTGTGACCCGCTAAGTTGTGGAAATGGTGTAATTGAAGGCGCCGAGCAGTGTGATGACGGATCACTCAATGGAAGCTATGGATTCTGCGGAGCAGATTGTACAGACGCTGATCGAGTTTATTGTGGCGATGGATCATTAGCAGGGGGCGAGCTTTGTGACTGTGGGGCTGTTACTCCTCCAGGTGGAGCCGCTTATGGTGGTGGCGCGTGTTCTATATTAAATGGAGTTTATAGCACATCGTTGGCAAATACTTGTGCCTGGGATTGTTCAGGGCCTGGTCCATATTGTGGTGACGAACAGGTTGACGACGCAGAAGAGTGTGATGGAAACACAGATTCATATTCTGAGAAGTTGTGTTCAGTTGGAACTTCAACCGACGGAAATAAATGTGATTCAGATGATGACTGTGTCTCTTTAACATTTTCATATGATGGTGAAAGCTATGTTGGCACCCAGTCAGTTGGTACGTGTGGAGTAACAAGCCTTGCAGACGATTGTCCATACACAACAGTTTGTGTTGAAGGCGATCCTGACAAAATGGGCTTAGCCTGTACGGTTGATAGCTATTGTAATAGTAGTGCTGGCGGTGACGGAGTTTGCTCAACTTATGCTTATCAAACAACCCGTACTAGAACGTGTAATAGTTCATCATGTATTTGGGTAGAGGATTGGGAGGACATCCTATGTCGCGCTCCTGGATCTTGCGGTGACGGAATAGTAGATGACGGAGAAGAGTGCGATGACGGCAATGATGATTCTTCAGACGCTTGCACTATCGAATGCACACTCAACGTTTGTGGCGATGGTTATTTCTATGCCGGAGAAGAGCAGTGCGATGAGGGGGACGACAACGGAACTTTGTGTACAGCTAGTTACGGCTCAACATGCACGTATTGTAATGAAGATTGTAAGGCGGTTTCGTCGTCCGGCAGTTTTTGTGGGGATGGAGTTATAAATGGATCAGAGTTCTGCGACGGGCTTGATGTTCCTTATACCTATTATAGTTTAACGTTGGATTCCATAGCTGCTGGATATTGTGACCCTGATTTATTGTATTCCTCGTCAGCAGATGGTTCGAGCAGTTGTTTGGAGCTTGGCGTGTGCAATGGAGGTACAGATAACGGTCAAAAGTGTTATCAATTCCTTTCTTGTGGCGGAGGTGGAGTTTGTGTTTTTCCACAGTGTAATGCCTCGTGCGGAACAATGTGTCCGTTTAGTTATGATGCTCAAAGATTGATGATCAAGACCAACAAGCTTGGAGCTAGCCGTTCTTACACGGCTGACGTTGAATCATTTAGCACAGCAATCACTCGTTTAAGCGCTGGTAATTCATCAACTCTTTACATCCCAGCCTGTTCTGTGGCTGATGGACTTTCTTTAACATTAGATGATCAAAATAGAGATTATCCTGACGTTGAGATTATGCTTTTGCTTGATAAGTCTTACTCAATGTCGACAACTCTTGGGTCTAGTACAAGAATTGCTGTTTTGCGACAAGCAGTTGATGACGCTGTTGTTTCTTTATTTGATGCTTATGACGGGGTTGACGCTGACATGAGCATTGGTTGGGCATATATTTCTGGCGAGCATGACTTTGCAGATTCTGGTAAGTTTGTGGTGATGCCACCAAGTTCTGAAAAGGATACTGTGCGTTCAAGTATTAGCTCAGGCTTAGCTACTGTGGATTCGGTACTTGGAACTCCAATTTATCAATCAATACAAGACGCCAATAACGAGTTTTCATCAGACCCAAACACAGTTAAGTACATGATAATTTTCACAGACGGGAGTATCACTAACTATGATTATGCTGATATATCTTGGAGCAATCTTGGCTATAGTACGATTCCAGCGTGGGGATTAGCAACAATCACGTCTAGCGACTATATGCGAGCAGTAAGTTTACAGCTCGATGACATAAAAGACTTAGGAGTTGAAGTGTTTAGCGCGGTGTTTACCAGCAACAGTTGCGATATTACGCAGATGCAACGTTGGTCAAGTATGGACTGTGATGCTGAGGCGCTCGGATGCGCTGGTCAACGTATAGAAGGAAATTATATTTGCGTTGCACCAAGCAACGGAATTACATACGCTTATAGTGCGACAGACTCAGCTGGAATTGAGAGTATGTATGACCAGATAGTAAATTCAATCTTGAATATCACAGTTTCTGTAATAATCGATGGAGAAACAGCTTCGACAACAATTGCTAACGGATCAAGTAGAGCGATAACACTGCCAGATACTTTCTCGTGTGACGATAGTGCTGAGCAGTCAGCTACAGTAAGAGCAACGTTTAATGGAAGCGGAACAATCCGATTGAGTAATATTGTTTTGAATATGTGTACGCAATAATCTATGGAACAAAATAATCAAGAGTTTGATGAAAATAAAGTTGACTGGTACCAAACCGACCAGGGTGGTCAGCCGGTTGTTACCCTTAAAGACAAGCTTATGCCAAAGGCAAAGCCAGTAATCATTGTGGTTGCGTCAATTTTAGTTTCGTTACTCGCTATTGTTCTTGTTTATTCGGCTGTGAAATATTTTTATTCAACAAGTGATGCTAAAAAAATAGAGCAAGACACCATGCTTTATATTGAGGCCTGTCAAAGCCAAAAAGATGTGCAGAAGTGTATAGACAATGCGTCTCCGCAATTAGCGCAAGAAACTGGGAATAAAGAGTATTGCACCAGCCTTACTGGAGACCGCTATGATTCATGTCTTGTATTGTCAGCCCTCACATCACACCTAATTGACGACTGTAAAGGAATACAAAATATCGAAACTAAGAATCAATGTAACGATGCTATTACAGCGCTCACACTGCCTTTGAATTACACATATGAAGATTGCTCAGATTATATTGATAGTAATAACAGGGAGCAATGTCAGGCAAGCTGGGTTTTTGATACAATGGTAGCAGGTGATTGCGACCATCCACAGATTACGTCTCAAATGTGCGAAGACGGAGCGAAAATAAGCGAAGCTATTACCAAACGCAATCCTGATATCTGTGACGATATTACTGATATTCTCTTGGCAAGGAATTGCATCGAGTTAACTTCACCAGGAGACAGAGATTTTGATAATGTTGATGCTGATGAAGAGACTCGTCAAGGCACGAGCGATACTGACTCTGACAGCGACGACGATGGACTGATGGATGGTGAGGAATTATTTAAGTACAATACAGATCCAACTAACGCTGACACTGATGGTGACGGATACTCGGACGGTGAGGAAGTATTATCAGGACACGATCCTTTAAAGTGAGCTAAAAAATAATGGGAAATATAAATATACTTCAATATGTTTGATGACCAAATGCCAACTACGCCCACAGATGCGCCTCAAGAACCAGCAGTGCAGGATATGTTTGCCGACGCCCCTAGCGTACCTGCTAATTTGCCTATAGCCTCAGCTCCAGCTGTGTCTTCACCCGCGTCTGCTAAAGAGCCAGAAGTCCAGGCTCAACCAACACCTGCGCCAGTTCAGGTTCAGAGTGCGTCCGTTGCTTCGGCTCAGCCCGCGCCTGTAGCTCCAACGCAAACTGAGGCTCCGAAAATGCAAACAATTGCTCCTGCACCTCCCAAGTCTTCTTTTTCTGGCGTCATTAAGGTCATTATCATTGTACTTGTCGCCATAGCATTAATTGGAGCAGCTGTTTATTTGGCATTTAGATTAATGACTCAAGGCATTGTTACGCCAGTTGAGGATACTGTAATAACTGATGAGCCTGTAGTTGAAAATCAGCCTGTAGTTGAAGAAGAGGTGCCTATTGTCTTGGAGGAGGTTGATACAGACGGTGACGGTCTAACGGACGCAGAAGAAGCTGTGGTTGGGACTGATCCAGAGAATGTTGATACTGACAAAGACGGGCTTGGTGACAGGGAAGAGGTCCAAGTTTATGGCACAGACCCATTTGATGCTGATACTGACGAAGATGGTTACTTGGACGGACAAGAAGTAGTTGGTGGGTATAATCCTAATGGTCCCGGAAAGCTCTTTGAACTTCCAAAATAAATACAAATCACTAAACCCTAGGCTTTTGCCTTTGGCTCTCACATATGTTCGAAGAAGCCCAAAAACAATCAGATATAAAACAAGCAGACAAGAAAGAGTCGCCTCTGAGTGATTTTATTATCCATGTCATGCCAGTGTCGTTTAGAGAAAAGAAGATTGTTGCCAAAGAAGAGAAAAAACCAGTAGTAAAGCCTGTTATCAAAGAGTTGCCAAAGCAACTTAAGCCTATTTCTGCCATGCCTGTTGCGAAAAAGTCTTCACGCATACCGTGGATCCTTGGTGCTGTTGGTATAGTTTTAATTTTGTCACTGCTGGTAATCGGGATTTATGCAATTAAGAGTTTCCAGCCAGAACCAGTTGTAGTTATAGACGAAACCCCAGAGACTGTGGTCGAGCCAATCGTTGAGGTTCCCCAAGAAATCATGGCTGGAAATGACTTGGATAGCGATGGGCTTACTGACGTTGAAGAAGCAATGTATGGCACCAACCCTCGAAATCCAGATTCAGATAACGATACTTTTTTGGACGGAAATGAAGTATTTCATAGATATAGTCCACTTGGCACGGCTCCGCAAACCCTTTTGGATACTGGAGCCGTAAAAGAATATTTATCAAAAGATGGCTCATTTACTTTAACCTATCCAACGCAGTGGACTGTAGCTGGTGTTGTAGATTCATCGCTTGAGCAAACCGAGGAAATAGTTTTTAGAACAAATTCAACCGCTACCGTGCGACTTGTTTTGTCAAAACTAGCTGATGAAACGTTTGACCAGTGGTACATGAAAAATGCTTTAGATGGGCGCACAGTTCAGCTTGAAACTACGCTGACAAAACAAGGTTATGTTGCCCACCAAAGCCCTGACGATCTTGTGGCATACGTTATTGCTGGCGACTCTGTGTTTACCTTCCATTACGATTTAGCTGATGAAAAAGAGATTGTTTACATGCAGACGTTTCAGATGATGATTAACAGTTTTTCAATGCTTCCATGATAACTCTTCAAGTTTCACAGGACATCTTGGAGGCAGGCGATAATTTGTCGCTCGATGTTTTAAAACAAATCGAGTCTTGCCTTAATAATGCATTTTCAGGAAAACAGCATGGTAATATCGACGTTCGATTTGTTAGCGACAATGAAATCAAAAAGCTTAACCGCATGTATCGCTCTCTTGACGAAGTAACTGATGTTCTTTCTTTTGGATACCCAGAAAATATTGATTTACTTGGTGACATTGCTATTTCATATGCCCAAGCTCAACGTCAGGCGGGCGACAGATCGGTTGAGCATGAAATCATCGAGTTGATCGTTCACGGAGTTTTACACATTCTTGGTTATGATCACGAAAAACCAGGTGATGATAAAGAAATGTTTTCATTACAAGACGCTATAATTGAAAAAATATTATGATTTCTTTAAAACGATTTGGGAGAAGTATGAAATATGCATTTAGAGGAATTTTTAAAGTTATGGCACGAGAGCATAGCTTTAGGGTGCAAGTTGTGGCTGGAGCAATTGTTTTTATTATTATTCTTTTTGTTCCGTTGCAGGTCTGGGAGAGGATCGTGCTTTTATTGTTAGTTGGAGCTGTGCTTGTCTTGGAAATGATTAATAGCATTTTTGAAAGATTATCAGATGGATTAAAACCACGACTAAATGACATGGTAAAAGATGTGAAAGATATGATGGCTGGCGCTGTGCTTATTACGGCCTTTGTAGCTTGCATTGTGGCTATTATGATTCTTTACCCTTATATTTCCATCTATCTACAGGGCTGGCATCTTCTCGGATAGTCACAGATAAGGTAAAATATCACATGTATGGCAGAAGAAATCATAACAGGTTTAGATGTTGGCTCATCAATGATTAGGGTTGTTGTTGGGCAGATTGTTCCTGATGATCAAGGAAAACCACAGTTGCATATTACAGGGGCTGTCGCGGTTCCATCTCAGGGAGTGCATAAGGGGGCGATCTCAAGCATGGAAGATGCAGTTTCTTCCATTTCTAAAGCGCTCGAGCGCGCTGAGCGAATGACTGGTACGGCTGTTAATGGTGCTTGGGTCTCTATTGCTGGGCATAATATTTTTGTGCAAGAGAGCCATGGTGTTATTGGAGTGTCAACACACGCTGACGCTGAAATTCGTGAAGAGGATGTAGAGCGGGTGATCGAAGCTGCCCGCACCGTGGCTACACCTTCAAATTATGAAATTTTACATGTTGTGCCAAAAAGCTTTACGGTCGACGGCCAGCATGGCATAAAAGATCCGGTTGGCATGAGCGGAGTACGTTTAGAGGTTGACGCTGTCATTATTCAGACACTTTCCTCGCAGATCAAGAATATAACAAAGACAATTTACCGAACTGGGTTAAATATTGATGATTTGGTGTTTACGCCACTAGCAACTGCTGAGGCTGTTTTAACCCCACGTCAAAAAGAGCTTGGGGCCTGCGTGATCGATATTGGAGCCGCAACAACCAGTATGGTGGTTTTTGAGGAGGGTGACATTTTGCACACGGCTGTATTACCAGTTGGCGGCGATCACATTACCAATGATATAGCTATTGGACTCCGAACGTCGCTTGAAGTCGCGGACCGAGTTAAAAAAGAGATTGGGAACGCAGTACCAGATGATGTTGACCGCAAAGGTCAATTTCAGCTGTCAGATTTTGGTTCAGAAGAACAGGAGCCGGTGAAGCAAAGGTTTGTGGCCGAGATTATTGAAGCACGAGTTGAGGAGCTTTTTGAAAATATCGACGATGAATTACGTAAGATTGATCGTTCGGGCATGTTACCAGTTGGAGTTATTTTAACAGGATCGACCATGCATTTGCCTGGCATTGCCGAAGTGGCAAAGCGAGTATTGCGTTTGCCTTCAACCATCGGCAAGCCAATTGGAGTATCAAGCGTAATTGATGAGGTCCAGGATTGCGCGTATGCCACTGCGGTCGGGCTTACTTTATGGGGATTTGCAATTAGGTCGGCTCATGGCAAGGGATTTTCATTTTTGAATATAAAAGGAGTTAATCAAATCGCGGATCAGTTGCGTAAATGGATGAAGTCACTCATTCCATAGTTGGAATTTATTGTTTTATTAGTGGCCAGCACCGGGTGCTGGCCAATTTGTTATCCACAGATTGCTTTTATCGTTTTGCTTCCAATGTGATAAGTTGTGAGTACAAAAAGTATTGCAAGTTGGCGAAATTGAACACAATAAGTGTTCATCACCAAAGTATGTGATCACAATATGTATTCATCATATGGGACAAATAAAACCAGAAGTCGAAACATTCGCAAAAATTAAGGTTTTTGGAATCGGTGGAGCCGGTGGTGCTGCCTTAAACCGCATGATTCTTGAGAAACTAAAAGGAGTTGGCTTTGTTGCAGTTAATACTGACGTTCAGGCATTGCACCAGAATCTTGCCAAAGACAAACTGGCTATTGGAAAGACTGTTACCCGTGGCCTTGGAGCTGGTATGAATCCAGAGACTGGACGACGTTCTGCCGAGGAAAGTGCTAACGATATTCGTAGTGCTGTTCAAGGAACTGACATGGTTTTCTTAACAGCAGGACTTGGCGGTGGAACAGGTAGTGGAGCAATTCCCGAGGTGGCCAAAATTGCTCGCGAATGCGGTGCATTAACCGTGGCTGTGGTTACTAAGCCATTTTCTTTTGAAGGCGCCCAGCGCAAGCGGATAGCCGAAGATGCTTATCACGAACTTGCTGAACACGTTGACACAATCATTACAATTCCCAACGATCGCATACTTCAGATAATCGATAAAAAGACGTCACTACTTGAGTCGTTTGAAATTATCGATGACGTACTCCGACAGGGGGTTCAGGGTATCTCAGAAATTATTACTCTTCCTGGTTTAATTAACGTTGACTTTGCCGACGTTAAAGCAATCATGCAAAACGCCGGTTCGGCGCTGATGGGAATTGGTTCTGCATCAGGAGAAAATAGAGCAGTCGAGGCAGCTAAAACTGCTATCGCTAGTCCGCTTTTGGAGCTTTCAATTGATGGAGCAAAAGGCATTTTGTTTACAGTTACTGGTAGTGCTGATCTTTCTATGTACGAGGTGGCAGAGGCAGCGAAAGTTATTACTGGATCAGCTGACGATGACGCGCGCGTAATCTTTGGAGCAAACATTGACGAGTCACTTCAAGATGAGGTTCGTATAACAGTTGTTGCTACCGGATTTGATAACAAGAAACAGCGCAATGCACCAACGCTCGCTGGCGACGTGGACATTGCCCCTCACGGAAGTTGGAAGTCGCCAGATAGGGAAGAGCGGACAAATGTAGCTCCAAGACGTGAGTCACCGTTTGAACAACATCGTGTCTCACCTACACCAGTTCACTCTTTTGAATCCAGACCAGTTGAAAAAAAAATTAGTACACCCCGAAATGAGCCTGTTAAAGAGCAGGTAGGTCAAGACGATGATGATTTAGGAATCCCAGCTTTTATACGTAGGAAGATGATGTAGATAATTTAAATGACCACCCCATACCCCTCCTTTGAAAGGAGGGGATTTTAATCAAGTTTCTCCCCCTTTCAAAGGGGGAGGTAGAGGGGGTGATGTAATCTAATTTCGTTGCTTGCCTTATTGATGTTTAGTACACTTATCATATATGCACTGCCCTGTATGCAGGTTCAAATCCACACGAGTCGTAGATTCCAGGCTAATTCCTGACGGATCAGGTGTTAGGCGTCGCCGTGAGTGCGAGAAAGCATCGTGCGGATACAGGTTTTCCACAGTCGAAGAAATAGATCTTGTGAATATTACGGTTATAAAGCGAGATACCAGAAGGGAATCGTACTCGCGTCCAAAATTGGAGTCGGGGCTAAAGCAATCGCTGCAAAAACGTCCGTTTACTGACGCCCAATTTCACTCTCTTATTTCCAAGATTGAAAGAGATATTCAAAAAGAGCGTTCGGGCGAGGTTACCAGCATTAAACTTGGAGAGATTGTTATGAAGCACTTGCGAGTGTTTGATAAGATTGCCTATATCCGTTTTGCTTCTGTTTATCATTCATTTGAAGATTTGAAAAAATTTGAAGAAGAGCTCCATAAGTTGCTCAAAAAACGTCGATGATCAAATTAGTTCGTGATATAATGGTTACGAACTATGAAACGACGTACAAAAATAATCGCGACGATTGGTCCAGCATCTTCTTCCGCCCAAACACTTTGTCGCATGATGCGCGCTGGCATGGATGTCGCGCGTTTAAATTTTTCCCACGGTTCTTATGCTGATCATAAAATTTTATTAAAACACATCCGTAGCTCGGCTAAAAAAGAAGGAAAGTGTGTAGCTATTTTACAGGATTTGCAGGGCCCAAAGATTAGAATAGGAGAATTACCAAAAGAGGGGATAGCTGTGGAAAAAGGTCAAAGAGTAAAGCTTTGCTCAGGACAGCACGAATACAAAGGGGACGGAGTTTTGCCTGTCGTGTATGACAAATTGCATAAAGACATCAAAAAGGGTCACAGACTATTTATCGATGACGGCTTTATCGAAACCATAGTTGAATCTGTCCGTGGCAGAATTATCAATGTCAAAGTTGTTTATGGTGGAATAGTTAAGGCGCAAAAGGGAATTAATATTCCAGATTCCACTGTTTCTTCGCCCGCGCTTACCAAAAAAGATAAAGAAGATTTATTGTTTGGACTGGAAATGGGCGTTGATTATGTGGCGCTTTCGTTTGTCACAAGTGCTAATGACGTCAGGATTTTGCGCAAAATTATTAACAGCGAGTGTTTAGATTTATCTCGAGTTCCTGCCAAGATTATTGCCAAAATTGAACGGGCAGAAGCAATAGAGAAGTTTTCCGAGATTTTAGAAGTTTCAGACGGCATAATGATAGCCAGAGGTGACTTGGGAGTTGAGATTAAACCAGAACAAGTCCCGATCATGCAAAAAGAAATGGTTGAGCTTTGTCGTCAGGCAGGTAAGCCGGTTATTATCGCTACGCACATGATGGAGTCAATGACTAAGAACCCAAGGGCAACACGGGCTGAAACTTCCGACGTTGCAAATGCGGTAATTGATCACACTGATGCAGTCATGCTTTCGGCGGAAACTGCCACTGGCGAGTTTCCATACGCTAGCGTGCGGGCAATGGCCATGATTATTGATGAAGCTGAAGCGTCACGTTTTGATGATATCTCGTTTTATCAACTGCATGATATTGATGCCGTGCAAACCTCAATTGCTCAGTCTGTGCATATTATGGCGCAGAATAAGCAGATTGATTTAATTGCCACGTCTTCGTCTTATCCGGCAGTTGCCTCGACTGTAAACATTTTTCGACCAAACGTGCCAATTATTATTGCCTGTCCAAACGACCAAGTTGCTCGACAAATGGTTTTGCGAGCTGGGGTTGACCCTATTGTTATGTCAGAAGCCAATGGCACATTTATACTGCGCATACAACGCTACTTAGCGAAAAATAAATTAATAAAAAAGAATAGTCACGTGGCTTATGTGACTGCGTCTCCTGCCGGCGAGGTGCAACTGATAGTTAAGTAAGCTGTTGGAGCAGATCAGGTCGATATTTAATCGACTAATTTCCCATTCAGACAGCTAGTCATAGATCCCGAGCTTGTCGAAAGGGAGAGATCTTCTGCGACTAAAGTATAGACAAAATACAAAACCACCAGGCTCAAGTCTGGTGGTTTTTAGTTGTTTATGAATGCTGACGTTTAGTTAGGGAAAACATTATTTATACCTTCCTGGGTTATATCTGTTACCCAATTCGTAGCGTTTGATTCAAGAGCTGACCAGTTCACAATAGCCTGGAGTGCGTAAATTATTAGACCAGCAACGATTGTTGTTCCAATGACAAGCCCAACGCCACGGATTAGTCCTGATACAAATGCGGAAAGGGCATTCTTCCAAAAAGGCTTGTGAATTTCACGTTCAATATTTGCACTTATTTCTTCCACTATTTTTTTGAGTTTTTTTATTTCTTCAAGTTGTGGGTCTTGTGGGGTTGTTGTTGGCATATGAGGTTAGTATAACAACTCTTGCATTATTCCAAAAGTTTTGTTACTATTTTCCCGCCACAAGAGATTGTGGGCTGGTAGTTCAATTGGTTAGAGCACTGCCCTGTCACGGCAGAAGTTGCGGGTTCGAGTCCCGTCCAGCCCGCCAGGACTATTTCTTATCGTGCAACCTATGTGGATAGCAAAGATAAGGAGGAGTCGCAATCAAAAAATCGCCACTATGGCGATTTTTTGATTGCTACTTATCTGGATTACCCCCCACAACATTTTTTGTACTTTATAGGTTTGCCGTTTGTATTCAGTGCGCCACAAGGGCACGGATCATTACGACCAATTTTTTTGCCGTCATGTCGAAAAAAGTGAACAGGAGTTTCTGTAAGCGTGTCTGTCGCGAAATTGATCTCAAATTTTTTAAGATACTGATAATACTGCCATGCAGCATCTAACTTCAATTGTTTGTTAAGTTCTTTCTTGTCAATATCATCAAGTCGTTTGCGTAATGCTTGATGTTCAGGTGATTCATCGAGCCATTCTTTCCTTTTCTCGATCTCTCTCATTTGCTTGCAAATTTCATTAGCAGATTCTAGCTCATTGCGGTCTAAATAATATCCCTCAAGTTCTTCATGTACAGCACAATAAGCGTTGTAAATTGTTGGATAACAAGGGTCAACATCTTGTAATTTTTTCTTTTCACGTTCTTTAACCATCTTAAACGCTTCTTGCAAAATATACTCCTCCTCAGCGTAGTCAAGAACTCTATGTAATGCCTGCGCAACTGTGAAAAATGGATGTAATTCATATTGGCGTTTATCGAGAATAGCTTGAAAAGTATTTTGCCAATTATTCTTCTTTTCAAGAATTTGACAGGTCAGTTCTACTTCGGCGAACATGCCACTTTGGAGTCGCTTTTCGAATGCATTAGCTAGTTGCCTGGCATTTTCTCGATAACTTTCTTTCTCTACAAGAATCAAAAAGCAAGCTACGAGTGTGGCCAGATCTCCAAAATCTCCATAAGTTTGCCAATGCTTTAAAAGTTCATCTGGTGATTCCACGATAAAACGAGAAAGTAATTCAAATTGTTTTTCCAAATCTTGCTTTCGAATCTTCTTTGCATAGACCGTTTTCTCTAGATTCTCTACCGTATCCAATAATTTATCTACATACAACAAATCAGGACACCAACGCTTAAATAAAATATCTGCGGCGGTAAATACAAAATCTTCATCTTTTTTCGGGCCTGTATAACGAGGATAAAGCTCATGCTCAACCAAGTCATCAAGGCATATATAATCTTTTACCCACTCGTTAAATATTTGTTGATTTAAACTTATGCCAAAAGTTTCAAATTGATCAACCAACTGATCCGTTGTCCAGTTAGCCATCTCTTCAGAGTCCCAACGAAATACAGGAGCGATACCTTCTTCCTTTGCTTTTCGAAGGGAATCTCCTAATCCATGAAAAATCAAACTATCATATTCACCAGACTCCAATCTAGCTCGAATCTGGATTCCAAAATCATAATTCGGATTCATTTCTAATGCGATATCAACCATTGCCTTACCCATTGAACGCTCGCCCGCCGCAAAATGAGCAAGTGCTTTGTTAGCAAAAAGTCTATAGGGTTCAGGAGCTGTCGTTCGTTCATCTTTGAGTGATATAAAACAGTCTTTATATTCCTCCACAGCCTGCGTGTAATCAGCCTTAGAAAAATACTGATGAGCTTGTGTATAGTTTTGATTCCATTCTGTTGGAGGTAATGGAATTTGGTCATGAATGATATCCGGTTCTCGATTAGGATCCTCCAACACTTTCTGTTGAGGCGTCTTGTTATCAAGGCGTTTTTGCGGAGTGGTACGCTGCAAATTTTGAATCACGCGCATGAATTCATCAATATCATCTCTATCCAAACCATCAGGAAAAAGTCCAGACAGCATAGTTAGATATGTCATGCTGCATTCGTCTTCCATTTCGGAATTAATCCATTTTCTTATCAAGATAGCATCTACCTTATCGAGAATACCTTTCTTTTTTAAAAAATCATTCAATTCTTGATCTGCAGTAATTGGATCAAGATTTAAGACATTATCTTTATCGACAAGTTTCTTTAAGCAGCCTTCTTCTTTTGTATCGATATTTTTATTCTCATGGTTGCTGTACATTATGTTATATACATCCTTCGGAGAAATGGTTTCCTTTGACTTCAAAAAAGTTTTTCTCAAATGGTCGCCCAATTTTACTGGCAATGAGATTGTGTCAGCGCTGACTATCTCATAATGGTCACCTATTTGAACAATACGAGAAAACATCAAGTGACCTTGAGTTAACTGATGAGTTGCACTGCGTTCCTTTACTTCATAATCCTTACCTGTTTGAAGATTCTTTAAGAGTAAACCTTTATTTATATCAATATGCAATACCTCAAACAAGCCAAATTGTGCTCTCTTTAAAGCATTTGCAACCTTGAATTCTTTCTCTGAAACAGAATCTCCGTGACCTACAATAAACTCTTCGATAATACTACGACCATTTTTCAACTTAAAGTCAAATAGTAACCACTCGTTAAACCAACCCTCAACATCTGGTCTTTCGTTTAGATACTCAATGCAAACCAAATCTTCTTTACACTCAAAGAATTCTTTATAAGCTCTTTTAAATTCTTTTGAACTTTTCTCTGTGTAGAAATTTTCAAATATCTTTTTTAATAATTTTTTTGGAATCATATGGATTGATTTTTTTGATTACATCTTTCTATACCGCGTACTGCGCCCTTGGCCAAGACGTTCGATTTTCTTGAGGCGCAGGAGGACTTCCAGTGCCTGAGAGACGGTTGGACGTGCTACGCCGGTTACCTCGACAATTTCTCGAGGAGCCGCCTCATCAACTTTGCTCAAATAGTTCCAAACCGCCAGCTGCTTAGGCGAAAGCAGTCGTTCGATGTTTTCATGAGAGAGAAGCTCGATCGCTTGCTGTACCTGTTCTTTGCAGATACTCAAGAAGAACACAAGCCATGCCTCAATATCTGGTTTGGTGGTGTTGAGTGTTTTCTGGCTTCGACGCAAGGTGAGATAATACTCCGACTTGCTTTCCTCTACCAATTTCTCGTGAGATACGTATGGAACGTAAGCGTATCCGGCTTTAAGCATGAGCAGATTCGTAAGGATACGTGAAAGTCGACCGTTTCCGTCTTGGAACGGGTGGATGGCGAGAAATTCGACCAAGAAGTTTCCAATAATGAGTAGGGGATGATAATCGCTTGCATCCAGCGCCCAGCTTGTCCATTCAACGAGTTCTTGTGTCTGTTTCGGTGTGAGATATGCCGGCGTCGTCTCAAAGACAACACCGAGCGATTTGCCGGACTCATCAAACATCTCGACGTTGTTTTCTGTCTTTTTATATTCACCTCGATGACGTTCGTCTTTGTCAACAAATTTTAGAAGTTCGTTGTGCAGGTATTTAACGATGCTCTCGTTGAATGGGATCTGTTTCCAGGTCTCAAAAACGTTTGAGAGGAGCTCGAAATACCCTTGTACTTCCTGCTTATCGCGATCCTTAAATTTCTGCACGGAAATCCCTTGCATGAGTTTCTCAACGTCATCATCCGACAAAGTCGATCCTTCAATACGAATCGACGCCCCGGACGAGGTCACCAAAACAGAACGTTTGAGTCTTCCAAGCGCTTGAGGATTCAACTTAGCCCCGCCAATCCACTGGCCTTTTAAGTGGTCAATTCCATTGATTATCGACCATGTTTTTTGAGAAACATTTGCTATTCGTTTTTCTCGATTATCCATAAAGTTACATTCTAACTATATGAGATTATATACGAATAGCCTCACTTCATCAAGTTGAAGTTAACGAATATTTAAACACCTCTGCTAATATTAGCAAAAAGGCATACGGGGCAACCCGAGTGGTTCGAGTCCCGTCCAGCCCGCCAATTTACAATTTCAGAGTTTTCGGAAGTTTTACGCACCTGCGGTGCGGTCGCCTCGCCTACGGGCGAGGCTGAAAGGGCTGATTTTGCAACGATTTGCCACGCTCCGCGTGGCGAAAAAGAAATGTTTTGGTTTTGGATTTGGAAGTTCGAACCAATC
>JAHILS010000036.1 GCA_018896835.1 Patescibacteria group bacterium
ACTGCCACATCACATGGCTCCAAACCTCCGGTAAACTTTTCGATCCTAGAAAGCCTTTTCTCAACATAATCCTTAATAGCTGACGTCAGCTCCATATTTGTCCCAACAATTTGTGTAATTCGCATATTGTAAATAGTTAATTATCAATTATTTAAAAACCAATATATTCAATTTCTTCCTCCAGCTGAATATTGTATACATCCCTAACCTTTGTTTTCACCAGCGAAATTAATTGAACGATGTCAGACGCAGTTGCCTGTCCATCGTTGATTATAAAATTAGCATGATTCTCGCTGATGTGGGCGTTGCCGATTCTTGTTCCTTTTAAATCTAAACTATCAATAAGCCACCCGGCACTAACCTTGCTCGACTCAAGCATCTCTTTGGGAATTTCAGTTTGATCTTCAAGACGTGATTTTTCCTGCTCGTCCTTGATTTCATAATTTTTAAAAGTGCAACCTGCTGTTCCACACGCGAGTGGTTGGGACGTCGATCGTTTATCTAAAATGAGAGCCATCTTTTCTTTTACAACCGATGGGTCGCTTGATTCAAGCGTAAACTCGGCTGACAAAATTATATCTTTACAATTCTCATCTTTAAAAGTGGAATGTCTATATCCAAAAATTAAATCCCTGGCCTCAACGCGTTTAACATCTCCTGCTCGCAGGACATTAACTGCAGTTAAATGGTTATGAGCCTCGCCACCAAAACATCCTGCGTTCCCACGTATTGCTCCGCCAACAGTTCCTGGAAGTGAAGCCATCCACTCAAGCCCAGTCAATCCAACATCAGACGCTTTTCTAGCCAGAGCAACCGAAGGTAGTCCAGCGTCCACGATAACCTTTTGGCCATCAATCTTAATCTCTTGCATGCCGATCTTAATTACAATGCCGTCATAACCCTGATCACTAGCAATAGCATTTGACCCACCCCCGAGCACCACCCAGTCAATTTCATTGTCTTTGGCAATCTTCATAACTTCCGTAAACTCGCCAACCGCCCTCACCTCAACAAACCACTTCGCCGGCCCACCAACTCGAAAAACCAAGTGCTTTGCCAAAGGCTCATTTTCTTTAAGCCTGTCACCGACCAAACCCCTAAGCTCTTTTGTAATTTTTTCTGACATACTCAAACTAATTTACGAGCTAAGTTATCGATTGTGCCTGCCCCCATAAAAACGACGATGTCGTCTGCTTTAACGCTGTCCCGTAATAAGCTTTCTATTTTGTCATAGTCCTGACCATAGGAAACAGACTTAACTGTATCGCGACTCTTGATTGCATCAACTAAATCTTCTGAAGAAACTACATCGCCTTCATTACGACCTTCCACTTCGTAAATCTCACCAATGATTAGCTCATCGGCTAAATCGAAAGATTCTACAAAGCCAGCAAACAACTCTTTTGTTCTTGATTTCTGATGGGGCTCAAATACCACTACAAGCCTGCGATTTGGAAAAGCTTCTTTAAAAGCCTCAATAGTGCCTTTTACCCCGTCTGGATGGTGAGCATAGTCTGAATAGATATCAGCTTCCTGCCACTTACCAACATGCTCAAACCGTCGCCAGGTTCCTTTAAAATCCTGCAGAGCTTCTGCACAAATCTCAGGTGACACTCCAATATACTTAGCTGTAACAATAGCAGTGCCAGCGTTCTGAGCATTAAACTCTCCAGGAATTGATAAATGATATTCTTTTTGATCAACAGTAAACGACTGACCAGTTGACTCAAGTTGACGATCCAAAACCTCAAAACTCAAATCCTTCATACACGTCAGCGCCATGGAATTCTTATCCTGCCTATTACGAACGCAAGCCCCGCCCGGCTTTACTCCAGAAACCCATTTCTGAAATGTTTCTTGAATATGTTTTAAATCCTTATAATAGTCTAAATGATCTTCTGCGATATTTGTAACAACCGCAATATCTGGTTGAATATGCAAAAAACTTGCCATATGCTCGCATGCCTCCGCAACTAGCCACTCACCTTTTCCAACCCGTAAATTATGTTCTGACCAACCTGGAACCTGAGTGCCAACAATAACAGTTGGATCAAGCCCGGCTCTGATCATAATGGAAGCAATCATGGCTGTGGTTGTGCTTTTGCCGTTTGTGCCCGATACTGCGATAGTTTTTTTTGTTTTCGCGAGCTTTCCTAAAAATTCTGGATATGAAAGTTCTGCAATGCCAAGCTCAGAGGCAGTTTGTCGTTCCACATTTGTAGCAGGGACTGCACGAGAATAAATCATCAAATCACAGTCGCGTGGTACATTTTCCACAAAATGCCCAAGCCGAAACTCAACTCCTTCTTTTTGCAAATCTTCAACAATTGAACCTGTGTGAACATCAGACCCGCTAACCTTTGCTCCTAAAGATAAAAAATAACGAGCAACGGCCGAGGTACCAATCCCCCCAAGTCCAATAATATGAACACATTTTGCTTGAATCATATGTATATTTACATTGTATCAGATTTCAGTTTTGACCAACACCGGGTGCTGGACAATTTGGAAATAGAAGCTAAAAGCAGTACAATGTCACTATTATGACACTTCAAACCTACGACCCAATAATTGCCAACGCACTCCAAGCTGAACTCACGCGCCAGCGTGAAGGATTGGAAATGATCCCGTCTGAGAACTTTGTCAGTACTGCCGTGCTTGAAGCCTTGGGATCAATTGCAACCAACAAATACTCTGAAGGCTATCCTGGTAAGCGCTATTATGGCGGATGCGAAAATATTGACGTGATTGAGCAACTAGCCATTGATCGCGCCAAAGAAATCTTTGGAGCTGAGCATGTTAATGTCCAACCGCTCTCTGGCGCACCGGCCAACATCGCAGCTTACGAGGCTCTGCTTGAACATGGCGACACAATTCTTGGAATGGATCTGTCTCATGGCGGTCATCTTACACATGGTCACCCTGTTACTCAATCATCGAAAATTTATAATTTTGTTCGTTACAAAACCGATGCACAGGGCTTGATTGACCTTGATAATCTCCGCGCCATGGCGCTTGAACACAAGCCAAAATTAATTCTTGTTGGTTACTCTGCCTACTCTCGCGAAATTGATTATGAAGGAATCAAAAAAATCGCTGACGAAGTTGGTGCGCTAACCATGGCTGACATGGCACATATTGCTGGGCTCATCGCTGGAGAACAAATGAATAACCCTGTGCCTATTTTTGACCTTGTCACAACCACAACTCATAAAACCTTGCGCGGTCCACGAGGGGGAATGATTTTATGCAAAGCAAAGCATGCAAAAGCTGTGAACAAAGCTGTATTCCCAGGACTGCAAGGCGGACCGCATGAAAACGTCATTGCTGCCAAGGCGGTTGCTTTCAAAGAAGCGCTTGAGCCTGAATTTAAAATCTATGCAACTCAGATAAAAAAGAATGCAAAAACCTTGGAAAAAGAATTTCTAGTGCGTGATTACAAACTCATGTTTGGCGGAACTGATAATCATTTACTCTTAATTGATGTCACAAACAAAAATTTAACTGGCGCTGACGCTGAACGTGCATTAGACCTGGCTGGAATCACAGTTAACAAAAATATGATTCCCGACGATCCCCGTTCACCAATGGACCCATCAGGAATTCGACTAGGAACTCCAGCCTTAACAACACGAGGAATGAAAGAAGAAGAAATGAAACAAATCGCAATGTGGATCGATGAGGCAATAATAAACTGGCAAAATGCCGATAAACTTGCTATTATCCGCGCTCAGGTTAAAGAAATGACTGATAAATTCCCATTGTACAGAGATTTAAAATATGTCTGAAATCCTTCAAGGTAAACAGCTTTCCAAAGAAATTCTGGAAAAAGTCGCCAAGCAATTAAAAAAACAAAAACAGCCATTAGGTCTGGCAGCAATTTTGGTTGGTAATAATCCTGCTTCAAAACTTTATGTATCGCTCAAAGAGCAAGCTGCCAAAGAAGTTGGTATGTATTTCGAAAGATTTGATTTGCCAGCTCGCACTTCGCAGAAGGAAATTATTGATATAATCGAAAAACTAAATGCACGCAATGATATTCATGGCATCTTGGTGCAATTTCCACTTCCAAATCAAAATGAAGATAAAATAGTTCGCGCAATTGATCCGCTTAAAGACATTGATGGATTTCACCCAGTGAACCGTGCTCTTTGGTCAACACAACGTCCTGCAATCTTTCCACCCGTGGCACTTGCTGTAATGGAATTAATTGACGCCAGTCATCAACCACTCCAGGGAAAGCAAGCAATTATAATTGCCAACAGTGAACTTTTTGCTCAACCAATTACTATTTTGTTAAATCAAAAAGGTGTTGAAACTCAAAGATTTTCACCAGACGAATCAGCACTTGCTAGTAAAACACGGATTGCTGACATAATTATTGTGGCTGTTGGTCGAGCTGACTTTTTGACTAAGGATATGGTAAAAGATGGAGCTATCGTAATTGATATTGGAACAAATAAAAAAGAAAGTAAAAATGTTGGTGATGCATCAGAAAATGTTAAAGAAGTAGCTGGCTTTATCAGCCCAGTTCCTGGAGGAGTCGGCCCCCTCACAGTCGCCTACTTATTAAAAAACGTAGTCGACGCATCTAAGATGCAAAAATAAAAATAAAACTCCGTACGACCTCCAAGTCATACGGAGTTTTTTATTATGCACGAAGACCGCCTCGAGCAGAGGCGGTCAACGAAATCCATCAAAAAATTTATTATACAATCACACCCCAAACCGTAGCAATCATGCCGAGTATGAGAATCACAGCCACGCAATCGAGTAGCCAATCAGGAATTGTTAGGGCGCGTTTTGGTAAAATTAATTTTGCTCGTTTATACATAGCAATAACCAAAAGTCCAATCACTACTCCAAAAACTCCACCAGTAAACCCAATTACGCTAATGAAATCTCGCGCGCCTATGATGAATAATAAAAATGGAACAATGATTGCCCAGGCCCAGCCAGAAAAATATCTGGCTTTATAGTCATAGATCGCTGTATCCATTACTTGTACTCCCAAAATTATAAAACTAGTAAATACGGCAAACAAACCAATTAACGAACCAACAATTATTGCCCAGTTACCAACAACGTCACCAAGTCCAAGGATTGCTTCTTGTGTAGTCACAACACCAGTCACACCCACTATAACTCCTGAAAAAAGCACATAAACAACCGCAACGATTCCTAGTCCAAGTGCAATCGCTTTGCCGAGTAATTGTTTATGACGCCCGAGAATATCGCGCATTTCTGGAACCGTGCCTAAACCACCAAAGGAAAAAAACACAACACCAAAAGGCAAAAATGCCAAAGAAGAATTAAAAATCGTCAAATTACTCAAATCAATGTACGGAGTTGAGCCAAGCATGATCACCATTAACAAAATCAACAGTATCAAAACTGACACGACTTCCATACGTGAAACAAAACCAAGTCCTCCGATTAAAATAAAGGCGCTGACTGCAAAAAATATAATCTGAAAATATACAACCGGAAAATGAAGCATTGGTGAAAGAAGCGCATGTAAAAATTCTCCACCGATAATAATATACGCCAGCATCGCTCCCCAATTTGAACAAAAAAGAGCAACGCTGGCCACCCTTCCCCAAAAAGTTCCCAAAAATTCTTCAACACTTTTGGAAATTCTGTGATGCTTATTTGATTGACATGTAATCTGTCCGTACGAGCTAACAAGTATGTAGCTGACAAATCCTAAAATAATTAAATAGGCTATGCCAATTAAATATCCTGCTTGAGAAAAAACATAAGGCAGACCAAAAATCCCAACTCCAATTACTGTACCAATTAGTGATTGAACACTTTTGATAAACGCTTGGGATTTTGATGTCATATACAGGACAATCATACCAAAAATTAATCATTTTTTCTATCCACTGTTCGTCCTCACCTTCTATACATCTATGACTTGAATATATCAGCGTGTACGGTAAGATGTGATCATGACAGACATATTTAAAAAAATACCACCGCATAACCTCGAAGCTGAAGAATCTCTTCTTGGTAGCATTTTTATCGATCAAGAATCCTTAGCGAAAGTGCTTGATGGCGTTAAACCGGAAGATTTTTACAAGGAATCACACAAAATACTCTACGAAATCATGCTTGACTTGTTTGAACGCCATGAACCAATTGATGTTCTAACAGTTGGGAATCGTCTTGAGGAAAAGAAACTTTTGGAACGCATTGGTGGACGAACAGCAATAGTTGAAATCACAAACCGAGTAACGACCTCGGCTCACGTTGCCAACTACGCCAAAATTATTCAAAAAAAAGCAACATTGCGACGCCTACTATCGGCTGCTTCGCGCATTACCGAGCTCGGGTACAATGAAAATGATGAGCTTGACTCAATCATAGATGAGGCAGAACAAAAGCTGTTTGATGTTTCAGCAAATTTTATTCAAAAGGCTTTTACGCCAATCCGATCGATTTTGACAGATGCCTTTGATCGCATTGACCAACTTCATCGCGATCACGGAAAACTTCGAGGTGTGCCAACTGGATTTACCGGAGTCGACAATTTACTCGCTGGACTACAAAAATCAGATTTAATAATTCTCGCTGCCCGTCCGTCTGTGGGAAAAACCAGTTTCGCCCTTGATATAGTTCGTAATGTTTCCATGAGAGCAAATGAACCAGTTGGCTTTTTCTCACTGGAAATGGCCAAAGAACAACTCGTTGATCGCCTCATCTGCGCCGAAGCAAATGTTGATTTGTGGAAATTGCGTACTGGGCGTTTGTCAGATCGTGATGACGACTTCCCACGAATTGGCGACGCTTTGGCAAAATTGTCCGAAGCTCCAATTTACATTGACGACAGTCCGACGGCCAACATCATGACAATCCGCGCAAAGGCAAGACGCCTAAAAGCGGAACACGGACTCTCACTAATTGTCATCGACTATTTACAGCTTATGGAAGGCCGAACAAATAAATCTGACAACCGTGTTAATGAAGTTGCAGAAATCAGTCGAGGTCTAAAACAAATTGGTCGAGAACTTCAAGTGCCTGTGCTGGCACTAGCACAGCTTTCTCGTGCGGCTGAAATGTCAAAGCCGGCTATTCCAAAACTTTCTCATTTGCGTGAGTCTGGATCAATTGAGCAGGACGCTGACGTTGTTATGTTCCTGTACAGAAAAGCCGCTGATCGTAACTACTCTCTTGAGGAATTAACACCAGAGGAAAAAAATTCAGGGGAATTACACATCGCTAAACACCGCAATGGTCCAACTGGTATGGTTAAATTATTCTGGGATCAACAGCGTGCTAGCTTTAAAAACCTGGACAACCTACATATTCAAGCCCCCCAAGTTCAACAAATTCAATCGCCTAACACTCAAAACATTGGCCTTCCCCCCGGAGTTCCACCAAAAGGTGTTGATATTCCTCACTAATGATGTGCTGTTGTATAATGTATAAGTATTTAAATAATTAAATTCAATAAAAATATGTTCAATAAAATAAAGCAAATCAAAGACCTACGGTCTCAGGCTAAAACCATGCAAGCGGCACTAGCTGAAATAATGGTTGTAGGAAAATCATCAGGCGTAATGATTACCATTGACGGCAATCAAAAGGTTCAAGGAGTAAAAATAGACGAAGACCTCGAACGCGTAAAAATAGAAAAAGCAGTGGCTGACGCCTTTAACGATGCCAGCAAAAAGCTTCAACAGGAATTGGCAGCAAAAATGAAGGAAATGGGCGGGCTTGAAGCATTTAAAGATTTAATTTAAAAAAATAATAAAAATATTGCCATCTCGACATCCTTCCCCATCTCGACCAACGGGAGAGATCTTCTCACTTCGAAATAAGAATCAATCGAGCAGACTTCTCCTAGGCGTCGAAGTGGGAATACATTACATTGCCTTCTCGACCTTTAACCCTTGCGTCCCTCTTAACCTTTTTCACCCCTTTCCCTAATGCGCAAATTTCCTGCTCCAATTCATAACGTTGTTGCTGCTTTAACAAAATTTCCTGGCGTTGGTCCAAAAACCGCGCTTCGGTATGCGTTTTCTTTGCTTGCCATGCGACAAGACGAACGCGAGCGATTAGCGCGATCGATCATTGATCTGCAGAATGTCCAGACTTGTAGTGAATGTTTTGCGTATTGCGAACAGTCGATTTGCTCAATCTGCAACGACAATCAAAGATCAAATGACGTGCTCTGTATAGTATCTGAGTCCCGCGACATATCAACAATCGAAGCTGCTAATGTTTACCATGGAAAATATCTTGTCTTGGGCGGAGTGCTCAACCCGATCGAAGGTCAAACACCTGACATATTACATGTAAAAGAACTTATCAAGCGTCTTGGCGAACATCCAGAAATCAAAGAAGTTATCCTGGCTTTTTCGCCTGACATACATGGGGAAACTACGATGATGTACTTGGCGAGAAAAATCAAAGACCTAGGTCGAAGAGCAACCCGACTTGCCCGCGGACTTCCAATCGGAGCTGACCTAGAATACACAGACGAAGTAACCCTCGGCGACGCACTCATCGGCCGAAGTGAGATGTAAAAAAATATCCTTTCAACTCCTGTCCCCATCTCGAGCGGAGCGAGAGATCTTCTCGCCTCGACAAGAACCGATCAAGAAGACTTCTCCCTACGGTCGAAGTGGGGAGATAGAAGACTTCTCCCTACGGTCGAAGTGGAGACATAGAAGATTTCTCCCTTACGGTCAGAGTGGGGACGTACTGGCTATTGAAGTGGGGATATACAGCGTCCTAACGATAAAAAAAATATCAAAAAAACACCCAACGTATTACGCTGGGTGTTTTTTGCTCATTTAAGCAACTATCTTTTCGATCTTGATCTTTGTGAAAGGTTGTCTGTGACCATTCTTTCGTCGGTATCGTGACTTTGGCTTGTATTTAACAACCATTATCTTTTCGCCCTTACCAGTTTCCACAACTTTGGCACTGACCTTTGCGCCAGCCACTGTTGGAGTACCGATTTTTGTATCAGCTCCTTCGTCGTCGCTAACAAGTAGTGCTTCAAATTCAATGACGTCTCCGTCGTTGTTTTCAAGCTTCTCTACCTTGAGTTCTTGTCCTTCTTTGACAAGATACTGCTTGCCGCCTGTATTAATTACTGCAAACATAGGAATATTCGTGGCTATTGACGGCCCATCGCTTAACTAGCTTTCTCCCCCTTTGCTAAGGGGAAGTTGGCCTGCCGTTCCGAAGCTACAGAGGAGCGAAGAACGGAGGGGGTTGCCCTCGATGTGTTATTTGCCGGAAATATGCCTTATGATTTAACGCGAAAAGTGTATCAAATTCGCCCATTTTGGTCAATAGACGCGCTGTCCGACCTCAATATGATACTTATCTACACCACCAGCCGGAAGCTCAAGAACTTTATCCACAGCGTATGGATCTGAATGCATGCGTGTTATGTCACCTCGTTGATCAAACTTTTGAATATCGATTTCGATCTTTACAACACTGCCCTGATCGATCCATATAATGTCTAATGAAAAATTCATGTCTTTCATCCAGAAAACCCGATCCTGACTGTCATCAAACAAAAACAACATTCCGTCAGCGTCAAGCTCTTCAAGACTGATGTCTGACAAGCCTTGCATTCGATCGATCTCTGTCTTAGAGATGTAAACATCAAGGACTTGATCGTTGATTGAGATTTGAGCTCTCTCAGACACCCCCTCCCACTCCCCCTTAGAAAAGGGGGAGAGACCAAGAATTACAATCGTGGCGATGATCACTACGATAGAAAGAATCAAAATTGTAATCATTTGTTTTGACATTTTTGAATCGTAAAAATTGCAAAAAGCATGACAATAAATAATATTCCGAGAACCAACAGTTTTTGCCAACTAGAAAAAACTAAGGTTGTTAGTCCAAAAATCAATGCCACAGCGTAATAGATTAAGACAATCGATCTCGTACTTAATCCCAAATCGCGTAATCGAAAATGTAAATGGCGTCTGTCGCCAGCAAAAAGTGGCATATCGTTTTTGTATCGATCCCAAAGGACAAAAAGAATATCAAACAATGGCACTGCCATGACCAAAAGTGCGGTGGCAAATTTTCCACCTCCTATCACTGCCAAAACTCCAATCGAATAACCAACAAACGTACTTCCTGCCTCGCCGTAATAAATACCTGCCGGACTCCAGTTCCACACTAAGTATCCAAGAAAACCCGCAACCATGATAAATGCGAGTAAGGCTGAGTCTGGCTGATAAAACGCTACTGAGAGCGCTAGAGCACCCATCATTAACCCAGCAATTGAGCTAACGCCTGATGAAAGCCCGTCAAGTCCATCAAGCAACTTTGTGACATAAGTCATACCCAAAAGCCAAACAAATGTAATCCCAAACGAAAGCATTGCTCCAACCTCAAAAAAACCGCCCAGCGGGTTTGTTATTTTGGAAACTCCTATGCCAAATCCAGCTGCAACTAAAGCAGCCACTATTGGGAACACGATCGAATATCGAGCACGAAGATTAAATTTATCGTCAACAAGCCCACCAATCATTAAAATTAAACCACCTAGCAGATAACCAACAAAGTGCATATTTTGCATTGCCCCTGCTGTGAGTCCATCTGAAAATAACAAAACTCCGATAAGAACTATCGAAATCGCAATATAAATCGCTATTCCACCCAGCGTTGAAACTCCACCTTTATGTTTTTTCCGAGCCACTCGTGGCTCATCAATAAAACCAAACTTGCGTCCCAAAGCTCGTGCCCAATCACACAAAAGCAAAGAAAGCACAAAACTGAGTATTACAGGATAAATCCACCAAGAAGGCATAGTGGCTATAGTTTAGCGCAGAAAGCTAACTTGAGGAAGTTTGACCAGCTTATAACTCTTCTGCCTTTTTTACCTCAATAACTCCGCCCGGATTTAACAAAAGCGTATCTCGACGTGAAACCTTGCCCTGCAATAAGAACTCGGCAATAGCATTGTCCACACGCTCTTGGATGACGCGTCGTAATGGGCGGGCGCCAAATTTTGGATCATAGCCAAGCTTCGCTAGTTCATAAACCGCCTCGTCAGTTGGTTCAAATCTAATTCCTTTAGCGTCCAATCTTTGCGCAACCTTTTTCATGAGCAAGTAAGCAATAGCAACAACGTCTTCCTGCGAGAGTGGCTTAAAGACCATTACGCCGTCAAAACGGTTCAAAAACTCTGGTCTATACACTGACTTTAGTTCTTCTTCTAGCAAATGCTCTTTTATTACCTCAAGAGATGTTTGCTTTTGCACCTCGTCTTGAATGTATTGCGTGCCAGCGTTTGAGGTAGCAATCAAAATCACGTTTGTAAAATCAACTGTACGACCCATGCCGTCAGTTAGTCGCCCATCATCCATTACCTGTAAGAACAGGTTTAATAAATCTGGATGTGCTTTTTCCAACTCGTCGAGCAACAATAATGAAAATGGATTCCTGCGTACAGCCTCTGTTAGTAGCCCAACTTCGCCCGAGGCACCGATCAACCGCGTAATAGATGCTTTGTCCTGATACTCAGACATGTCGAAACGCAACATGGCGTTTTCACTACCAAAATAAACCTCAGCCGTTGTTTTAGCTAGCTCAGTTTTTCCCACTCCGGTTGGCCCTAAAAACAAGAAGTTTGCTATTGGCCTATTTTCAGACCGAAGCTCAACCCGTGCTCGACGTAAGGCTGATGACACCGCGCCAACCGCTTCTTCCTGACCAATAATGCGCTCGTGCATGCGCTCTTCCAAGTTAAGCAATTTTTGACCTTCTTCTTGCGAAACTTGCGTAACTGGAACATTAGTCTTTTCAGAAATCATTTTTGCTACATGCTCTTTGGTCACCTTTTGCCACTCTGATCCCTGCGCGCCCACCATTTGCCCCACTTCTTGGGCTAAAACAATTGCCTTTTGCGGTAAATTTTGATCATGCAGATAACGACTAGAAAGGTCAACGATGCTAGCCACTGCTTCATAGGTAAATACGACTTTATTTTTATTTTCTATTCCTCCGATTTTTGATTCAAGCACAATTATTGCTTCGTCACGCAAAGGCTCTTCAACTGTAATTTTTTCCAACTTTTGACCAAGTGCAGATGATTCAAGGGCCTTGGCGTAATTAGCCTGCGAGGTAGTGGCAATTACAAACGTATATCCTTTCTCAAGCTCAGATGATAAAACAGAAGAAAGGTCAACCCCGCCAGCGCCAACTAACTGGTCAATATCTTCAATTACAAGAATAATATTTCCCGACCTAGCCACCTCACTTAGCGCATAAAGCATACGTTCCTCAGCCCCAGTACCAGCCTGCGCACTGGCAATATGCGGGACTGAGATTTTAACCAATCGTTTATCCTGTAAAATTTTGGGTACTCGTTCCTCCACCATGCGTTCTGCCAGCCCATAAACAATTGCATCTTTGCCAACGCCTGACGGCCCTACCAGCACCACGCTTTGACGCCCGCCTTCAATAGCTCGCAATAAATTATTCATTTCGCGATCCCTACCAACCAACATTGGCAATCGCCCATAAGTTGCCGAAAGTGTCAGATCTTCAGAAACTCTATCCAAAAATGGAGTAGCCACAGCAGTATAAGCACGATCCATACCTTTGGTTGGCTTATAAGCTGCTGATTTTCTAAAAAGTTCATAACGCGAAACAAGATCCTCATTAATACGTATCCACGCCACTGCATTTTTTAGTTCATTGGGTTCAATGGCTAAAGAAAATAAAAGCTCTTGCAAAAATTCGTCTGCCTCATACGACGCCATAAAAATCTCAATAGCGCTTACTTGTTGCTTACGGCGTTCAAGCGTATTTCTAAACGCATGGCAAACAATATTCTGCGCCTGCGCACCAAAAATACAATCACCCTTTTCTTGAGCAGAAAAATGTCGACGAATTGCTCCTTTTATTTGATCAAAAGAAATCCCCAGTCTAACAAATAAAAGTGAAACAGATCGACTGGAAAGTGAGCCTAAGAATAAATGTGCTGGACCTACCTGCGCCTGGCCATTTTTTCTGGCAATATGAAATGCGTCATCAATGGCGTTACGCGCATCGTCTGCCAGCACCAAACTAATATCTTTATGTTTTTTAACAATCTCCAAACTAGGGATTGTTTGAACGTCTGGAATATTTGTTATGTTCTTTGGTAGCTTGCTTGCTTGTGTTTTCTTTTCCTGTACTCTGAAAAATAAAAACTGAGCACATAAAATACCAAATAGAATCACAACAGAAATAAGATGTGGCACTTCCCAGTAAGAAACACTAATCATCCCCTGCCAATCACCAAGCCCCACAGTTAAACCAACAAACAATACGCTCGCCACCAAACAAGCGATAATTAAGCCATTGATGACCCGGTTGATGGTATTACGAACATTACGCAGGGCAATGGAAACTTCTGTGGTATTTTCCAGCCATGTCCAAAATACGCCATTGATCGATAATCCAGGTACACCAGCAACTAAAGTTGGTTTATTTGTTTCGGGTTGTGCATCAAGCATAAAGACTGACAATCTCGTAAATAAATGTGCCAACAGTTGCTATTGGTAAAAGTAAATAAATTACCATTACTATAAAAACTGCAATGATTAAAAACAAAACACCAATCGCTCGAACGATAATTTGTGCCACGCGCATGAGAAAACTAATGATTCGACTTTGCCAATCATACATTCCATACATTGGCACAAATAAATTCTTTAGCCATACACTAAGCGCCAAGGATTTTGCATAGCCCATAATCCAACCCTTTCCACCTTTCGCAACCAAAACTAGTCCACGCGTGTACCACCAAATTGGCCAGCGTAAAATTCCTCCAATAAGGTCGATGAAAAAATATCTTAGACCCAATAAAAAAGTTTGCATACATTAATTATAACGTAGAAAGTAGAAAGAAAGAAGACATGATCTCTCCCCCTTTCACAAGGGGGAGTTGGAGGGGGTTAGTCAAGCTCTCGCTTTCAAAATAACCACCCCTAGCCCCTCCTTTGAAAGGAGGGGAAATCGAGTAACTAACTTTCTATATTCGCTCGCAACTCTTCCATTAATCGCAAGTAAAATCTTAGGTTCTGCATTGTTGCCAAACGATAAGACAAAAGCTCTTCGGTTTTAAATAAATGTCGCAAGTAGGCTTTTGAATACGTCTTGGAAGTTGGACAGTCGCT
>JAHILS010000037.1 GCA_018896835.1 Patescibacteria group bacterium
AAATACTAACAATATAATTTTTCCTAAACGAGAAGAATAGAAAACATCAAAAACAGACACAGCCACCCAAACCCGGGTGGCTGTTTGATTTTGGATTATTCGTAGGTTATTATTTTTCATAAAGCTGACGATCGTCAATAGTTTGAAAAATAATTTTGTTTAACTCTTCTGCTTTCGCTGATTTTTACGTACAATGTCTGTATATTTATGAATGATCTCTCGATTTCATTGTCAGAACCATCAAAACGCTATTTACGCTCAAGGAAAAATTATATTGTTAGTATTTTTCTTATCGTATTATTAGCCAGTATCTGTTTTCGCGTCTGGAACTCTAGGGATAAAACCTCGTATGTATATCCAGAAGGCGCAGAAACTACGATTAGCATTTTACTAACTCCGGCCAATACCTTGTTATTACACAACAATCTAGGACAAAAGATCGTATTACCTGGCACAGGCATAACCTGGGACAATGCTTTAAAACGCGCAAAAAGCCAGATATCTGTTCATCTGGACAATGACGGATCGATATTTGCCATAACTTTTGACTCTAAACTTGATGATTCTCTTATTTCTTCATTCCAAAACCAGGGAGCCATTGCCAGCCTGGAGAATGATCGACTGATAATTTCAAATAAACCAATAGAAAACTTATTTAGAGATCATTCCCGCCTTTCTCTTCGGCCAATATGGCCTTTCTTTGATGGATACGTGAAAACTAACAACGCAAACGCATCAATTCATATTGATAATGAAGCAATAACTATAAAAGGCATTGGCGAAAAGCCGTCAGGAAGCTTTGGTGACATATATTTACCAGAAAATACAAAGACTATTTTATTCACCTCGTCCACGCAGGAGGAGAACGACTCAATGCCTGCAATTTTAAACGCATTTTCATCAATTCCAGCTATATCAAACCTTTCAATCATAAAAAATGAATCGCCTTGGCGATTAATCATGTTTACCAGTAGTGACACTCCGCTTGGATACACGCTCCAGTTGGAGCAATCAATGGACATCGAGGACCTGGCTGTAATCGCCAAACAACTCGTGGGATCAAGTGATTTGTCTACGGTAGCGTTGACATTGGAAGATAATTCACGCCTTTTGGAAATAGTATCCGAACCACAAAACACGCAAATTTCGATTTCAACCGACCAAGGATCAACGTTTTTACATGCAGTATCTAATGATTCGAGCGTTCACATATCACAAACTGGATCATATATTTCAATTTCAAACGTTGATATGACGCTAATATCAGACAAATCAATTGCACAGAAACTAAAACTTAGAGACATCTATTCATTTGCTGATATTAGCTATATAAAAACAAACTGGAATCAGATTCAGGCCAGTCTGTTTATATCTTCATTCTCATCATTATCAGTATCAAACAACAGCATCACCCTTTCTTGGTAATACACACAACCTGTGGATAAACCTTGAATAATCCCTAACTTATCCACAGGCTGTGTGCACAAAGATGAACAACTTTTATCCACAAATACAAAATACCCTGATATAACAGGGTATTTTGTTGTTGACATTTGTTGTTCATCTTCATATAATATTTATGTAAGTAGTTCTTTCCACAACACCTGATATGACATCAGGGGAAGTTTCCCGAACCCACTTTCGGGGAACAGCCCTACTGCGCTGCGGTGTTAGTTCGCTTGCATTTGGGGATCAAGCGGATAGAACGCGGCGATACCGTCAAACCGGTCCAGCCAATACATGGCAGGGCAGTTGTCCTTTAATAGGTCAATGGTTGACGCCGATGGACGCTGAGTCTTGTACAAAATACGTTTTGTGCAAAGCCCAGCGCCCACAGCGGTGTCCCAACACCTATCGTGGGTGCGATTAGCTCCAGAATATACTTATATAAGTCTGTTGAGCCTCCGCACCCTTTTCAGTTTCAAAAAAAATCTGTATGCTTAGCATATATTTGATAATTCACGTTTAGATAGATATGAATAAGCAATTTTTAGAAGAAATTAAAACAAAGCTAGAGAAGGATTACGCACAACTCACAAAAGACCTTGGAGATTTTTCAAAATCAGACCCAAAGGCCGTGCGCCCTGACTTTATTACACTATTCCCAGAATACGGTGACGACGAGGACGAAAACGCGGGCGAAATCGCCGCTTATAGCAATAATTTGGCACTTGAGGATAAATTAGAAAAAGAATTCCGTGATGTTTTAAATGCCATTAAGCGTATTGAAAAGAACGAGTATGGCCTATGTAAATACTGCGGACAAGAAATTTCTGAAGATCGTTTACGCGCTCGACCCACATCAACATCATGTGTGGCTTGCAAAAAAACATTAACTCAAGAGGTATAAATAGCACACAAACAAAAACAATCATCATTGGCGTGGTAATAACAACCATTGATATTGCTTTCAAAATCTTATCAATAAAACAACCTTCTTTCTGGAAAGAAGGTTGTTTAAAATCCATCGCGTGCTTGTCACTACATCAAAATCACGGCATCGCCTTTAGTATTCCAATTCCAATCGGGCTAACGATAGTAATATCCATAATTATTATATTAATTCTTGCCAATTTGTTAAAAAAATACTGGAATAAAAATATAATCCTATCGTCTGGCTTAGTATTAATTTTATTTGGGGCAATTGATAACCTCGTCGATCGAGTAATTAACAATTCCACAACAGACTTTCTAATATTTTTTGGCTTATCTGCAATAAATTTTGCAGATATCCTCATCCTCTCTGGCATAATTTTAATCTTGTGGTACAGTAGAGATAAGGACAAGTAAGCGTGCTTAATACACTCCCATCATCTTGATGTATGGGATCTTATTTTATCTATTCGTCGGCTCACATTGGGCTTGATGCTATTAAATTACATGTTGAGGCAGATATTTCAGCAGGCCTGCCAAAATTCACAATCGTTGGCCTCCCTGATACTGCAATATCTGAATCTCGTGAAAGAATTCGTTCAGCGATTAAAAATTCGGGTTTCAGTTTTCCGCGGACTCGAGTAACAGTTAATTTGGCTCCGGCTGACATTAAAAAACAAGGGCCGGTTTATGATTTGCCAATCGCGCTAAGTATTTTGATGGCCTCGGGCGTAATCGCCAACACAACCCTACTGCAGGAAACCGCTTTCTTGGGCGAACTATCCCTGCAAGGCGATGTGCGACCAGTACACGGCGCGCTTCTAGCAGCTTCGATGTGTGAATATTACGGAATAAAAAATATTGCTGTTGCGCACAGAAACTGTCAGGAAGCCTCAATTGTGAAAAATGTAAAAGTATTGGGCGTTTCAAATCTACAAGAAATTGTTAGTTGGATAAAATCAAATGAAACACCATTGTTTTATAAACGAAAAAAGCAATCACCAATAATCAATAAACATGCAATCGACTTTGCGGACATTAAGGGTCAGGAACATGTTAAAAGAGCACTGACAGTTTCAGCAGCTGGCAATCACAACGTACTAATGGTGGGACCACCTGGGTCGGGAAAAACAATGCTGGCCCGCGCTCTGCCTTCAATTTTGCCAGACTTTACTTTTAAAGAAGCACTAGAAACAACAAAAATATATTCTATCGCTGGACTACTATCCCGTGAATCAATAGTGCAACAACGCCCATTTCGACATCCGCACCACACCAGCTCGAGCATATCTTTAATTGGTGGCGGTAGTTGGCCAGCGCCAGGCGAGGTCTCGCTATCACACAATGGTGTTTTGTTTTTAGATGAATTTGCTGAGTTCTCTCGCAAAACAATTGAAAACCTTAGACAACCACTTGAAGATAAGTATGTGACAATATCACGGGCCGCTGGCACGATTACGTTTCCGTCTAATTTTATGTTAATTGCGTCAATGAACCCTTGCCCGTGCGGTTATTTAAATGACAAGCAAAGAACATGCGAGTGTGCGCCTGGCCAAGTGCAGGCTTACAAGCGAAAAGTATCAGGCCCTATTTTGGACAGAATTGATATTTCACTCCATGTACCACGAGTTGATTTTGAAAAATTAACTTCAACACAAGAACTTGATACTTCAAAAATTATTCGAGAGCGGGTTGAGACTGCTCGCCAAGTGCAACGCGCGCGTTATAAGAATTTGCCGATCGAAACAAATGACGAACTATCAACAAAAAGTCTTGGCACATATTGCCAGCTCGATGATCCAAGTATTGAACTGCTAAAAACCGCCATTGATCAATATCAACTCTCTGCCCGCGCCTACACCCGAACACTCAAAGTTGCCAGAACAATCGCTGACTTGGACAATGCACAAAACATAAAACTCCAGCACTTAGCTGAAGCTTTAGGCTACCGATGCGGATAACAAGACTCTACCTTCTAATATACTCAAGTGGGTTTTTTCGCACGCCATTAACGATTACTTCAAGGTGAAGGTGAGTTCCGGATGAATTTCCAGTCGTTCCACAAAGCCCGAGTGCCTCACCGGCATTAACATACTGTCCTTGCGTCACATAAAGCGAAGCGTGGTGGCCATATCTGGTAACAATTCCGTTTCCATGGTCAATCTCAACTAAATAACCATACCCGCCCTGCCAACCAGATATAGTTACATAACCATCATCGGCCGCATAGTTATTATTATCGTACTTACAATCAATATCAAGACCGTTGTGCTTCCAACTAAAATACTGCGTGATCACAGACATATCTGTTGGCCAAACCATGTATCCAGACCCAGCCGAACCACTACTAATCGATGGACTGACCGCACCAGACGGAGCAGAAGAAATAAGATTACTAATAGCACTACTTGTTGAACGCGCCACTGCTCGAACTTCTCCACCTGGAATTATCAGCTCGTCGCCAATGGAAAGAACGTCAGAAGTACTTCTACCGTTATATGCCAGAATGGTTGCCTGATCCACATCATAAGTTTTTGAGATCTGTGTAATTGTATCTCCACTTTTTACAACATGCTTAACGCCATCAACCGGTAGGATAACCAACGTATTTCCAGGACGCAACACAGAACCTACGCTTAGGTTATTCGCCCAAAGCAAAGTATTAATTGATAAATCATATTTGCTGGCAATGACTGAAAGTGAATCACCGCTTTGGATTGTATAAGTTTCAGAGGTCGTCCTTCCAGTTAAAGTAGTTTCTTCACTGGCAGTAACAGCATCGCCATATAAAATATTCAAATCAGTTTGATCTAAAGCAAGAACCGCACTTGATGAAAAAAGATCTTCTGACACCCCGGTCTGTTCCCGATAACGAATCGGGGAGATATGTATCGCAGAATCTTGTCCAGCAAATTCCTGCACTATTTCTGCTTTGTCTTCAGCAACAAGGCCATACATAATACTCTCACGACCAAACGACTCGGCACGCACAACTCCAGTTTGGAGGTTAAGAACACTGACGACTAAGACAACAACAATGATGATTGTATGAACTGTAAATCGGTTCGCTACAACTAACATCATTTTGTTTCTAGCTGGCCTGCTAATTGCGATTAGTTTTCGCCTGATTGAAAACAAAACTTGAAAAACTGGAATAAGTAAAAATACTAATACTTTAATCAGATATCGAAATGGCAAAACACACGCGATACACACTCTTAAAAAAATAGGCTTGATCAAAATCATGGCTCTGATCGCCTTTAGTGTATTGGTTACAAAAAATTGTTTTAACAAATCTTTTATAGATGTTTGCTATGTTTAGATCTATATAAAATAGTAGCAAAAAACACGACCGTCGTCAATGTAAAAATACTCATTCTTGGCTAAAATTTGCGTATAAGATATGCAAAATAACACTCAAAAAGACATACCTTTAAAGCAACAAATAAATTGACATAAAGGCTTTCAATTCGTATTATGTCCACGCTTATAATAATCATAATTTGATCTTCATTCTATGAATATACCTCTTATAGCAATCCTCGTAGCAGGCCTTGCTATCGTTTACACAATATTTATGATCGCCTGGATCATGAAACTTCCTTCTGGGGAAGGGAAAATGAAAGGCATTGCCCTTGCTATCCAAGAAGGAGCAAATGCTTACCTTGCCCGACAGTATCGCGTCATTGGATTAATCGGAATATTCGTCTTTCTAATAATTGGATTTTTTCTAAACTGGACAACAGCCATCGGATTTCTAATCGGTGCTGTGCTGTCTGGAATTGCCGGTTACATTGGCATGCTTGTCTCGGTACGCGCAAACGTTCGTACAGCCGAAGCGGCTAAAAGTGGACTAGCTAGCGCACTTAACGTTGCTGTTAAAGCTGGTGCTGTGACAGGACTATTCGTTGTCACCCTTGGACTAATCGGATCAGCTGGATTCTACTATTTCACTCACGACGTTTACGCTCTTATCGGACTAGGGTTTGGTGGATCATTAATCTCGGTCTTTGCTCGTCTTGGTGGTGGAATATTTACCAAAGCAGCTGACGTTGGTGCTGACTTGGTTGGAAAAGTCGAGGCAGGTATCCCAGAGGACGATCCTCGCAACCCAGCCGTAATTGCTGACAATGTTGGCGATAACGTGGGTGACTGCGCTGGCATGGCAGCTGACCTTTATGAAACTTATGCTGTGTCTACAATGGCAGCCATGCTTTTGGGACTTCTTACGTTTGGAAACATTGAAGAGGTAATCACATTCCCACTTGCAGTCGGGGCAGTAGCAATTATTGCCACAATTATTGGAACTTACTTTATTAAACTTGGAAAAAATAATGGCATCATGGCTGCTCTTTACAAGGGATTGGTTGTTACCGGAGTTCTATGTGCCGCTGCATTTTATCCTCTTACTCAATGGATTTTGGGTGGTATTGAAGGCGTAAACGCAATCAATGTTTTCTGGTCACTAATTGTTGGACTAGTTGTCACAACGCTCATGGTTGTGATCACCGAATACTACACGTCCACCGCCTATTCACCTGTGCGAAACGTGGCACAAGCGTCCCAAACAGGACATGGCACAAACATTATTTCTGGACTTGCCCTTTCCATGCGCTCAACTGCTTTGCCAGTGCTTGTAATCGTTGCCGGACTTTTGGCATCATATTGGCTAGCTGGCATTTACGGAGCAGCTATGGCTGTC